>JAURNI010000048.1 GCA_030830305.1 Alphaproteobacteria bacterium
TAGTGCATCAATCACTGTTGGAGCAAGCATTCCAACAAGATTAAAAACAAAAGTTTTAGAAAAATTATTATAAATAAAAAATTACTTGCTTTTCAAGTTTTGTGCAATATATTCAATTCTAACATTTTTAAACACATGGCAACAGGTAAAGTTAAGTGGTTCAACTCCACTAAAGGTTATGGTTTCATCACACCAGATGACAACTCTAAAGATATTTTTGTTCACTTGAGTGCGCTTGGAAAAAGTGGCATCTCAAATCTTCGTGACGGTCAGTCAATTTCATACGAAATTGAAGAAAATAGAGGTAAACAGTCCGCTGTTAACCTTAAAATTATAGGATAGTCTCCATAAAAAGTTTATATGCCTTAATGCTCTTAAGGCATTTTGCTTGACTGTTGCGTTTTTGAATGTTACCTTTAAATAGAAATACTAAGGTTTAAAAAATGCAAAGAATTTATATTTTAGACACAACTCTCAGAGATGGTGCGCAAACTAGCTCTGTTTCGTTTACCGTTCAAGATAAACTTAAAATTTTTCAAATTCTTGAGGAATTTGGCTTAGATTTTATTGAATCCGGTTGGCCGGGTGCAAATGATATTGACACTCAGGTTTTTGAAGAAATTCAAAGCCCACTGAAAACAGCTTTTTGCATGACATCTAAAACCAATATCAATCCACAAGACGACGAAAACCTCAAACATGTTATTTCCGTTGCAAACATTATCACAATGGTTGGGAAGTCATCAGATTTTCATGTTCGCGAAGCAATTAATACAACTTTGGAAAAAAATCTTGAATGTATTGCTTCCTCAATTAAATTTTGTGTTTCTCAAAACAAAAAAGTAATTTTTGATGCAGAGCACTTTTTTGACGGTTACAAAGAAAATACACAGTATTCGTTTGAATGTATAAAAACGGCCTCAGAAGCTGGGGCAGAATTTATTACATTATGTGATACTAATGGCGGAACTCTTCCAAGTGAAATTTCTAGAATTGTTTCAGAATGCGTTTTGGCATTTCCAGATGTTAAATTTGGAATTCATACCCACAATGACTGTGAACTTGCAGTTGCAAACACAATTGCTGCTGTTCAAGCAGGCTGTAAAATGGTGCAAGGTACTATTAACGGCCTTGGGGAGCGATGCGGCAATGCTTCACTTACTTCAATTTTGCCTATTTTAACCATTAAACTTGGTTATGATTGTGGGAAAATTAATTCAAATATAGCAAAAATTTCGGAAATATCCCGTAAGCTTAGCGGTATTTTAAATGAACATCATAATCCTCATTTACCGTTTGCCGGATCTTCAGCTTTTGCCCACAAAGGCGGACTGCACGCTTCGGCAGTGCTTAAAAACCCAAAATTATATGAACATATTACCCCGGAAAGTATTGGAAATAAAAGAAAAATTTTGATTTCAAATCAAGCAGGTCGTTCCAATGTAATCTCAATGCTTGGAGATATCGGTATTACAAATTACACGGAAGAACATGTTCAGAAAATTGCACATGAACTTAAAAAAAAGAACCTTAACGGATGCACTTTTGAAGGTGCAGATGCCAGTTTTTTTATTTTCGCAAATGAAATTATTAATCAAAATGTTGAAGAATTCTACAAAGTTCTTTCATATAAAGTGCATGTTGAAAGAAGATACAATTCTCATGGAAAACTTTGTACATTTTCCGAAGGAATTGTGAAATTGAAATTTAATGATGGAAAAATCTTTCTTAATGTTGCCGAAGGTAATGGACCGGTTGATGCAATTTACAACGCAATGCATGAAGTTTTAATGGGTATTAACCCAAAAATTAAAAGTCTGAAGCTTAATGATTACAAAGTACGCATAGTGAACTCAAGCTTTGGTACTGGAGCCAAAACCCTTGTTACAATTGAATTTATGAACAATCAAAACCAGTCTGTATTTACAACAGTTGGTGCAAGTGAAAATATCATCGATGCTTCATTTCAAGCATTAAATGACGGTATAAAGTATTTTTTGATATTGCAAAAATAAATATACACAAGCTTGGGCGTTACATTCTTACAATTTTTGGAAGATGGAAAACCACATCTTCTTCGAATCCGGTTTTTGCATTTTCAATGATTGCGTTGAAATGCTCTCTTAGAAGATCAATAATTTCCCAAACAAGGTTTTCAGGTGCAGATGCTCCTGCTGTTATACCTACTGTGTCGTCTTTATTGAAGAATGAGAGGTCGAGATTAGATGCTCTATCAACTAAAAATGATGGAATATTATTTTCCGTTCCAATATCACGAAGTCTATTTGAGTTAGAACTTTCTTTTGAACCGACAACTATTAATTTTGTAATTTCGTGAACCATGTCTTTTACAATATTTTGACGATTTTGCGTTGCATAGCAAATATCACTTTTATAATGT
This sequence comes from Alphaproteobacteria bacterium, assembly GCA_030830305.1. Taxonomy (GTDB): domain Bacteria; phylum Pseudomonadota; class Alphaproteobacteria; order Rickettsiales; family Deianiraeaceae; genus CAJQOT01. Next base: position 2,402 of record JAURNI010000048.1, read on the forward strand.
TTAACAATATCAGGAAAACGAAGAAGCAGGGCGTCTACAATAGCTTTTGTGTCATCTATACTAAGAGTCGTTTGAGTTGCAAGAGCAACATTTGCAGGGTTTTGAATATTAAGATTTTCTACATCATCAAGTGTTTCAACGATTGTATACTTACCTTTGATTTTTCCTGAAGTTCCATCCATTTCGGGGTGTCCTTTGTGGCCAATTAAAATAATTTCAATGCCTTTTTCATCGTATTCTTTAACTTCTCGATGAACTTTTGTAACAAGAGGGCAAGTTGCGTCAATTATTTGCAGGTTCTTGTTTTTTGATTGCTCGATGATGGAATCTGAAACTCCATGTGCAGAAAAAACAATCGTTGCACCATCTGGAATAACAGAAATATCATCTGTGAAAATTACGCCTCTTTGTTTGAAGTCCTCTACAACATATTTATTATGTACAATCTCATGTTTTACATACAAAGGTGTACCAAATTTTTGAATTGCCCGTTCAACAATTTCAATTGCTCTACGAACTCCGGCACAAAAACCGCGAGGGCTTGCAAGAATAATTTTCATTTTGCTTGATTTTTATAAACAGTAATCTAGTTACCTGTAATTGAATTACTAATGCTATGAAAAAGTCAATTTTTTTTACAACTATATTCTTTTTAGTGCAACATTTTTCTGCGAATGCGGTTATTTATAATAAAAACCCGGAGCAGAAAGCCCAAGTTTTAACAAAAATGGAAGAATTTTGTAAAAACGCTAATGGAACTCTTGCTCAATTTGAAAATACCTGTGCAAATTCTTGTGTTTTGTATGACCGTAAAACCGGTGCAAAAATTACAGAAACGCAAACACAGTGTGAAAAAAAACAGATATATAGTTGTCAATGTCCGCAAAATCAATGTCTTAAAGGTAATAAATGTGAAGATATTATTATAAAATAAACATGATTTACCACCCGATTGCGAATCTTTTAATTGAAATTTTAGATCAGAAGATCATTCGCTACACAAAAGACTTTTACGAAATATCTTTTATACAGTCTGGTACTGGTGCTCCAGAACGCTTCGCAAGTGTTTCTGTTTCAACATTTGTAAAATCAGTTAAACAAGCGTTGTTTAAAAAATTCAACGGTACTTTGTATACAAGTACATTATTAAATACAATTGAGGAAGAAAAATTTGGTGAAAGAAACTTAATGCTGCTTTTCAACCCTATTGATTGCCACACAAACTTTTCGCGCGGAATTCCAAGTTTTGGCGTTTCTTTTCTTTTGCAGGAAATTACACCAAAGGGTGCCACTGATGTATTTTCCCTTATTTATTCATTTCAAACTCAAGATACCATATACTCTGATACTTTCGGTTCCTATATAAAAGGGCGCCCATTGAAGCCGGTTATGCGTAAAACTCCAAAACTTTGTTTAATTGCATGCAATACAAATGCACTTCATAATGTTTCATTGTTGGAGAAATTTAAACAAGTACAAATTTCGAATTCAATTATCAATGATATTCATCTTATTGCAAAAGGGAAAATTGATGCAATATGTTTTGATAAGCTTCCACTTTCTCAAATATTACCTTTAAATTTATTAGCAAAATCATTAAGAATTAATGAAGATAGTAAGGGTATTCATGAGATATCCAAGAATCTGTCATCTCAAACAGTGAATGTTGTTTTAGTAAATAAAAGCCTTCTTGAAGAACTCAATAAAATAACGAACTAATTTATTTAGAAATCTCTTCCATTAAAATCTTATTAACAATTGCAGGGTTTGCCTTACCTTTTGTTTCTTTCATAATAATTCCAACAAAAAATGCCAGAACCTTTGTTTTTCCCTGTTTGAATTCTTCTACTTGAGATTGGTTTTCACTTAAAATTTTACGAATTAACTCTGCAATAGCCTTTTCGTCAGTTACTTGAACTAAACCTTTTTCTTTGACTATTTGTTCGGCGCTCTCTCCGGTTTCAAGCATGATATCAAGAACATCTTTGGCAATTTTTCCGGAAATCATTCCATTTTGAATGAGATTTGAAAGTTCTGCAAGCTGTTTACTTGTAATTTTACATTTTTCAAGTGGTACTTCAGCCTTTTTAAGGCGTCCGAAAAGTTCTGTTAAAAGAAGGTTTACAAAATTTTTGATATCTTTTGCAACATTAACTCCTTGTTTAAAATAATCATCAATTGTTTTTTCTGAAACTAAAATTGAGGCATCGTAAGCAGAGAGGCCAAAGTCTTTTTGATATCTTTCGCACTTTTCTTGTGGAAGCTCAGGAAGGGATTTTTGAATTTCCGCAAGCAATTCATCGGTTAACTGTATTGGCATGAGGTCAGGATCTGGAAAATAACGATAATCATCTTCATCTTCTTTATTACGCATTTTTTTTGTTTTTTCGGTTTTTGCATCAAAAAGTCGAGTTTGTTGAACAACTCGCTCACCGGATTCTATGAGTTCCACATGGCGATTTGCTTCATATTCAATTGCCCTTGCAACTGCACGAATTGAGTTTACATTTTTAATTTCACAACGAGTACCGAGTTTTTTTTCACCTTCTTTTTTAACCGAAATATTAACATCGCAACGGAAGTTACCTTTTTCCATATCGGCGTCGCTAGTTTCTATTGCACGAAGCAATGCACGCAGGTTTTTGATGTACTCGCAAGCTTCATGAGGCGAAGTCATATCCGGTTCTGAGACAATTTCCATAAGAGGAATTCCTGCGCGATTAAGATCAACGCATGACTCATTTGGGTGAATATCGTGTATTAATTTGCCGGCATCTTGTTCAATATGAATACGGTTAATTCTTATTTGTTTTTTTTCACCATTTTCTGTAAGAATTTCAATAAAACCTCCTTCAATGATTGGGTGATAAAGTTGAGTGATTTGATACCCCTGTGGAAGATCCGGATAAAAATAATGTTTACGGTCAAAAGATGAGTTTTTATGAACGGTTCCTTTGATTGCAAAACCGGTCTTTACTGCCTTTTTAACTGCTTCAAAATTTAAAACCGGCAACATTCCAGGAGAGGCGATATCAAAAAAAGAAGTTTGAGTATTTGGCATTGCATCATGAGTTGTTGCACTTTGTGAAAATAATTTGGTTTTTGTGCTAATTTGAGCATGCACCTCAATTCCAATTACAATATTCCACTTCGCCGTTTTGCCTTGTATGACCATAAAAATTTAATGATAAACCGAACAAAAGTAGATAAATCGTTTATATTGTCAACAACAATTTATTTTTTATTAATCTGCTTGTTTTAAACTATCTTCTTTATTTTCAATTGTTGGTTTTTCATCTATTTTTTTTGCTTTTTTGGAATCCTTGTCTTTTGTAGCTTTTTCAATTTTTACTTGAGGTTTTGCTTTTTCAGCAATCACGGATTTATCAATAATTACAGTACGCAAATGTTCTTTTGAGTCCGGAATTGTGTACATTGTATCTAATAGAGCGTTTTCAATAATCGTTCTAAGACCCCTTGCACCCGTTTTACAACGAAGTGATTCTTTTGCAATTTCAGAAATTGCTTCATCTGTGAAGACTAAATTAGCATTATCAAACTCAAAAAGTTTTGTATATTGTTTAATGATGGCATTTTTTGGTTCATGTAGAACTTTTACAAGTTCTGCTTCAGTAAGTTCACTCAATTTTGCCATTACTTGTAATCTTCCAACGAATTCAGGAATCATACCGTAAGATATTACATCTTCGATGGTAGCATCTTTAATTAATGAATTTGCATTTTTCACTTTTGCTTGAACATCTACACCAAAACCAATTCCGCCTTTATTCATTCTGCGTTCAACGACTTTTTCAATACCTGCAAATGCACCACCGCAAATGAAAAGAATATTTGTAGTATCAACTTTAATATATTCTTGTTGTGGGTGTTTTCTCCCTCCTTGTGGAGGAACCGATGCAACAGTGCCTTCAATAATTTTTAATAATGCTTGCTGAACGCCTTCGCCTGATACATCTCTTGTTATAGAAGGAGAATCTGATTTTCGTGAAATTTTATCAATTTCATCAATATAAATAATACCTTGCTGTGCTCGTTCAATATCATAATTTGCGTTTTGTACAAGACGCAATACAATGTTTTCAACATCTTCACCAACATATCCTGCTTCCGTTAGAGTTGTTGCATCTGCAATTGCAAATGGAACTTTCAAAATTTTTGCAAGAGTCTGTGCAAAAAGAGTTTTACCAGAACCCGTTGGACCAAGTAAAAGTATATTCGACTTCTGTATTGCAACCGCATTTGAAGAAATTGGATTTTTAATGCGTTTATAGTGATTATAAACCGCAACAGACATTATCTTCTTTGCCTCTTCATGACCAATTATGTATTGATCCATAATCTTATGAATTTCTGTAGGTGTTGGAATGTTTTCAGAGTTTGAAACTTCCTCATTTTTCATATCAACAATAATGTTTTCACATAACTCAACACATTCGTTACAAATAAAAACATTGGGACCTGCAATAAGTTTCTTTACCTCGTGTTGGCTTTTACCACAAAAAGAACAGTATAAAAGAGTAGTAGACATATTATTTCTTTTGAATTGAAAGCCTTGATTCTATAACTGCATCAACGATGCCAAATTTTTTTGCATCTTCAGGAGACATAAAGTTATCCCTTTCCATACTTTTTTGTATTACGGAAAGTTTTTGCCCTGTATGCTTTACATAAATTTCATTTAAGCGTTTCTTGATGTTTAAGATCTCTTTTGTATGAATTTCAATATCAGTAGCTTGCCCCCTTGAACCGCCTGAAGGTTGGTGAATCATCACTCTGGCGTTTGGAAGACAATATCTCTTTCCCGCAGCACCGGCGGTTAGTAACAATGAACCCATTGAACATGCTTGACCCATACAAATTGTTGAAACATCTGGTTTAATAAACTGCATGGTGTCGTAAATTGAAAGCCCAGCAGTAACAACGCCACCAGGGGAGTTAATATAAAGATGTATATCTTTTTCAGGATCTTCAGATTCCAAAAATAATAATTGAGCACAAATTAAGGAAGCCATTCTGTCTTCAACTTGCCCTGTAACAAAAACAATTCGTTCTCTTAAAAGACGGGAGAAAATATCAAAAGACCTTTCACCTTTTGGAGTCTGTTCAACAACCATTGGAACGAGGTTTGCGTGGGTAGCGTACTCCATAAAACCATTATGCAACATTACTTCATAAAAAATCAACTTCTTGTTGTATGGACTAAAAATTATAAATCAAGGAAAATTACTCACAAATTGAATTTTTTTAATGTGTTTTGCATTTATTTTTTATAAAATATCTCAGTCAACTCTTTATTTCTTCTGTCTATTTTGTTTCGTAAATAGTCCATACTTTTATTACTTTTTGTACGATTACAATTCCCACATAAAAGTTGAAAATTTTCGTAATAATCTCCACCACCTTTGGATTTTGGAATTATATGATCTATCTCAAAATGCCAAATATCAAGCTCAATTTCACAACCATTACAACAGCCTTTTTGGTCTGCAAATAATTTTTTCTTTATTTCGGCTCTTGTTTGTGGAGTATCTTCAATAATTTTTACATCTGTTCTTTGGGGAATAATATTTGTTGCAATGAAGTTTGCCAAATCTTCAAGCCCATCATCGTAAGAAAGCCTACCCTTTAAAACCTTAACAGCATGCTCTTCAGTATCAATTCCAATCCATTTACGGCTTAAATTTTGTGCAGCAACACATGTTGTTGCACAACCGCAGAAAGGGTCAAGAACCAGCCCACCCTCTGGGCAAGATGCCTTAATTATTCTTTCCAAAAGTGCTAATGGTTTTTGCGTTGGGTAGCCGGTGCGTTCTTTGGCCATTGCATTAATAATTGGCATTTCCCAAACATCTCTACATCTTTGTATATTACGCATATATTGCTTATGAACCGAGCCATCTTTGTGGCGAATTTCTTTATACTTACCATTGTCATCTGCTTTTGTAAATTTACTTTTAGAAAATTCACTAATTTCTTCAGAACTGCCAAGATTATCAAAAAACACTGCCTTTGCATTTTTTGCATAAAATAAAATAATATCATGCTTTCTTTTGAAGTGCGTTTTTGGATTTGCCGTTCCTTGGTAACTCCAAATAATCTCATTCCTAAAATTCTTCTTCCCGAAGATAATATCCAAAAGGAGTTTTACATAATGCGAAGCAGTAGGGTCGCAGTGGTAATAAATCGAGCCTGTATCTTTTAAAATTCTATGGCATTCAATAACTCTCTGTGCCATATATGTAATATATGCCATCATTCCCTTGCTATGCGTAAACTGAATTGATATAATATAGTGCCAAAGTGCTGGATATTCTAACGCTAATCTTTGTACACATTCTTGGTCAACATCTTCCCAATTCCACATATCTTCAAAAGATGCACCCGCAGCTTTCGTTCCAACAGGGGCAGAGTAATTTCTGTTTGAATTAAATGGTGGGTCAAGGTAGATTAAATCTGCAATTTCACTATTTAAACCGTTTAAAACATACAGGTTATCGTGTGTGTATATAGGGTGTTTTGCATGGCAAGAGTTTTTGCAAAAGAATATTGCGTATGGGTAAAAGTCAAGGTAAAAAATAAAACTTGACTTATTTAATAAGTTAATTATTACTTCTTGATAAGACTTATCAAGAAGTAATGTTTTTGACGACCAAAGGAAGATATGCTGTTGCTGCAATGATTGATATAATTATACATGGTAACGGTAAAACACCAATATCCCTTGCACAAATTGCCGAAAGACAGGGTATTAGTATTTCATACCTGGAACAAATTTTTCTTCAGTTAAAAAAACATAATCTTGTGAAATCAGTTAAAGGACCCGGTGGTGGTTATATTGTTGACAGAGATCCATCACAAATTCCTGTCGCAGAAATTCTACTTGCTGCGGGTGAGACTGTAAAAATGACAAAATGCCAAGGTTCTAAAAATTGCACCGGAACATCTGCAAAGTGCAAAACTCACCATATTTGGGCAACATTTGAAAACAAGATTGCAAAATACTTGACATCCACAACAATGGCTGATATCCTTGAGCCTAATTCAAACTTTTTCAAACTAGATGAACTCTCGAGTTGAGTCTGTGCATTTGGAGTCATTTCCAGATTTTAATAATATCCCATTCAGTAAAAACATTGTTGACGAGATGGAGTTTGTAAGAAAAATCTGCTCAAGTATTTCTTCAATTCGTAAAAAAAACAGTATTAAAGCTAGGTTACCACTACAGTCTGTTCTTATTATTGGTAGAAAAATTAATTTAAATTTGGAATTACAGAGCATTATTAAAGATGAATCGAATATTAAAGAAATTAATTTTGCAGAAAATTTTAGTGATTTTGATATCCAAACTATAATCAACCTTGATGCTAAAAAAGTTGCAAAAAGAATTGGTAAAGATTTTCAAGCCATCTTAAAACAAGCAAAACAGGGAATGTTTACTCAAAAAGGAATGAGTATTGAAATTTTAGGGTATGAAATTTATAGTGACGAATACGAAATACAGCTAAAACTAAACAATGAGGAAAACAATTATAGTTCACTTGATGGTAAATACTTGATTATTCTTGATACAAAAATTACGAAATCTCTTGAAATGGAGGGAATTGCAAGAGATTTTATCCGTTCAGTGCAAAATGCGAGGAAAGAAAGTAGTTTTGATATTGCAGATAAAATCACTTTAAAAGTTCACTTTAAAAGTGAAGATTTAGAAAAAGAGGCAATTATGGAAAATCAAGATTTTATAAGATCTCAAGTACTTGCAGAAAGCTTTGAAGAGCTTTCAAATGAGGGAAATATCACCTTTAATGAAAGTATAACTTTTAAAGTAGAAAAATAAAATAACTGCTTCCTGAATTAAAGATCATGCTTTAAAAGCAGAAAACTGTTTTTTTAATCATGAGTTTCTTAAATATTCAATTTCCGCAAGAACTGGTTTCATATTTTAACAAAAACATTCAGTACTTAACAAGTGTTGGTAAAATGCAAAGCGGCAAAGAGTTTCGCAAAAGCATTTTGCAGAATAGGGTTGTTGTGTATAATCTGTTTAAATCAATCAAGCAATCAGAAAAAATCTCACTTCTTGAAGATTTTTTTCATACTGTAAACGGAAGAATGTATTCCTTTAAAATGTTAGATTCAACAGACTTCAAAATTGAAAATACTCAAGCAAAAAAGCTAGATTCTCACACTGTGCAAATTCAAAAGATAAATCAATTTCAAGAACTAAATAAGACAACGGTAATCACAAAGCCAAAGGAAGACACAGTACAAGTTTTTAAGGATAATGCTCTGATGCTAAATGGATACACCGTCAACTATCAAAATGGCATTATTTCTTTTGCAGATGATATCTTACAAAGTAATATTACAATTACATGTGAATATTTCCAACATGTGCGTTTTAACACAGACAGCATTACATTTTCAATGAAAGGTGGTTCTTCATTTGAAGTTGACAATATTGAAATTATCCAAGTTTTAGATTAAATTTATGCAAGAAATTATCTTACTATCTGTTAACGGTGCTTTTTTTAATAATACGGAAAGTGAAATTATTTATAATAATCAATACTTTAAAAGTTTAACTTTTGAAGTTATAAATCATTTACAAAATAGTAATTTACAACCTGATACTTTTGAAGTACAAGCGATTTTTAGTGAAGATTTTCCTGATGCAAAAACAGTGCAAACCGTTTTTAAAAATGCAGAAGTTATTATTTCAAAATTGGTTGAAAACCAAACAACGATCTTAATTACGGGCGTTATTTTTGAGATCTCCACTAAAACTTCAAGCTTTACTTTTAAAGTAAAAAGTGAACTTTATAAATTAAATACACAAATCACTAAAAAGTATTCGGAAAAATGTCGGGCTTCATTTTGTGATGCAAACTGTCAGCTTTTAATTGAAAATCATACACACACCGGAGTTGTTAAAGAAAAATATTCACATAGTATTATTTTAAATGAAGCATTGCCAGCAAAAGAATGGCAAAACGGATTGGTAAAAATTAATAAAAATGGCAAAATAATTTTGCTCTCCGTTCGTGGTGTAAACCATAAAGAGATTTTATTTTTTGATACAATTCCCGGTGTTGTTACCGGTGGAGATATAGTCTCTATAACAGCATCTTGTAGTAAAACTCTTAAGGAATGTAGTGAAATTTACAATAATGCAATCAACTTTCAAGGTGAGCCGTTTATTTTTCGTGAAAAATCATAAGAAAAGCCTTGATTTTTCAAAAAAGACTACCTTGCTTTCTTTAAGTTTTTCATTCATGAAAATGACAGGTTTTCCGTCAATTCTTTCTGCAGAACAAGGTTTTTTAGGCCTAGAAGAAGCAAGTAGTTATGAAACTTCCAAAGTTGTTGTTGTACCGTTTGGATTGGAATCTTCTGTTAGTTATGAAGGGGGAACGAAAAACGGTCCGCAAGCAACAATTGCTGCAAGCCACCAGGTTGAACTTTTTGATGATGAACTCTGGTGTGAGCCTTATAAAACTTTTCCGCTTTGTACTTTAAAGGAACCAAAAATTTCAGAAAACCTTAATAAAGAAATTGACAATTTAGAAAAAATTATACAAAAAATTCTAGATGATGGTAAATTCCCTCTTACAATTGGTGGGGAACACTCCATAACAATTGGAACAATTAAACCCTTCGCAAGAAAATACAATGATTTAACAATCCTTCACTTTGATGCTCATGCGGACCTTCGCCAAGAATATAATAACGAGCCAAATAGCCATGCTTGTGCATTGCGTCGTTGTTTGGATTTTCCGCATGTAAAGTTAGTTTCTTATGGAATTCGTAACATTTCTGTCGGTGAAATTCCCTTTTTGGAAGAAAACTCTCACCGCATAAAAATTAATTGGGCAAGAACAAAATCTGAATGGAATTTGGAAGAGGACCTTAAGTGGTTTAAGGGGCGAAATGTTTACTTAACATTTGATGTTGATGGCTTTGATTCCAGTGTTATGCCAGCAACTGGAACTCCTGAACCCGGTGGTCTTTTCTGGAATGATGTTCTTCCAATAATTAAATCAGTAACAAAAGTTTCAAATGTTGTAGGTGCTGATATCAACGAGCTTGCACCAAAGCCAAACTTACACTTTTGCGATTTTCTAACCGCAAAACTAGCATATAAAATTCTTTCTTATAAATTCTGTCTATGAAAATATATTTTAACGGTGAGTACTGTAACCTTGACGAAGCAAAAGTTCCAATCACAGATAGGGGCTACATCTTCGGAGACGGCATCTATGAAGTCTTTCTTGTTCGAAACAGTAAATTTATTGATTTTGACCTGCACATGGCAAGGTTTAAACGCTCGCTTTCCATTATGAACATGAACCTTCCGGAATTTGATGAAATTTCAGACATTACCCACAAACTTCTTGAAATAAATGGCAGAGACTACGCCCTAATGTATATTCAAGTAACAAGAGGTTCATTTTCAACAAGGGAACACAACACACCATTTGCCGAAAAACCAACCGTTACAATCATTCCATACCTTCCTCGTGAATACAAAAAAGAATGGCTTGAACACGGAATTTCTTGCATGCTTGCAGAAGACATTCGCTGGCTTAGAAGGGATATTAAATCTTTAAACCTACTGGGCAATATTATTCTTAAACAAAAAGCCATTGATTGCGGCTTTGATGATGTTATTTTTTACGAAAAAGAAAGTTTAATTACAACCGAAGCAAGCTCTTCAAATGTATTAATTATAAAAGACGGCATATTAATTACTCACCCTGCGAATAATTATATTCTTGATGGAATTGCAAAAAATCGTGTATTAAAAATTGCCAAAGAACTTGGTATTCAATACCTTGAAAAAGAATATATAATTGATGATTTATTCTCCTCATCAAGTGTAATGTTAACAAATTCCGGTTACAAGATCCGTTTTTGCACAAACATTGACGGTAAAAAAATTAACAACGGTAAACCATGTAAAATTGGTTTGAAATTATTCAATGCCTTGGAAGAGTGGGTGAATTCTCATTAAGATAGATGAAAATTATTATTTGCGGGGCGGGAAAGGTTGGTTTAACCATAGCCCGCCAATTACTCATTAATGCCGAAAATGATATTACCGTTATTGATTACGATGAAAATCGTCTCAATGATGCAAAAAATCTAGATCTTAAAACCATATATGGTTTTTCATCTTCGCCGGAAATTCTTGATAGAGCAGGGGCAATGTACGCAGAAATGATCATCTGCGTTACACTTTCAGATGAAATCAACATGCTAACGGCGCATATTGCCGGTACAATGTTTAATGTTGAACTCAAAATCGCAAGAATCCGTAGTACGATGTACCTTAGTGGTAAATGGTCTTCACACATTTATAACAAAAATGTACTTGGAATAGATCATATTGTATTTCCTGAACTTGAAGTGGCAAAACATGTGATGAACATGCTATACAATGTTGGCCTTGAAAACAAGATATCATTTTATCGTAATAATTACAATTTAATTTCAATTGCAATTAACAATTTTTTTAGTAATAAAAGTGTGAAAGATGTCATTCATAAAATGAATGATTCCGACATCGACGACTTCAGCATCAAGTTTGTTAAAAGAGCTAATACCATTCACTTTGTTCAAAACAAAACATTTACACTGGAAAAAGGTGATGAAATCTTTATTTTATGTAAAAATAAAGATATTTCCGACATTGTCAGATGTATTCACGGAAATATTTCTTCTTTAAAAAAAGTTCTAATTTGTGGAGGTGGAGAGATCGGTTTTAATATTGCCAAA
>JAURNI010000049.1 GCA_030830305.1 Alphaproteobacteria bacterium
CGTAAATTGTGTAATGTAATAATGCACAAGGCTATGATTTACATAATACCAATGAGCACCAACATAAAAAACAGAATACAAAAATATAAATAAAAGCACCGGAGTATTGCCCCAAAAATCAAATAGTGTTGAATATTTAACTTTTTTTGGAATGAGAGAAATAATTACATCTTTTTGGAACATTTTTGTTTGTTTGGAGTTTAATCGGCCGTATGGATCTATAATTGCAGAAACTCCGTTATTTGCAGCACGCACAAATGATAATCCTTCTTCAACAGCACGATACTTTGCCGCCGTAAAATGCTGAAACGGACCCGACGACAACCCGGACCATTCATCGTTTGTAATATTTACAATATAATCTGCTTTTCTTTTGTTATCACCAATATACCCAGAATAAGTAGATTCATAGCATATCAACGGTAAAATACCGCCATGTTGTGTTGGTATTGTAAAAACCCCCTTGCCGTGCGTAAAACCGATTCCGGCACCTCTTGCCATAGCTTTGCCAAATTTATATTTTTGAACAATTGGAAGATATTCACCATATGGTACAAGATATCTTTTGTCATGGAATTGTAGCGTATCATGTTCATAAGTGTATAATGCATTAAAAACTTCTCTCTTTTGATTAACACGAATTGCATTAAAAATAAAAGTTTGATGCGGAAGTATAAATCTTTTAATATTTTCTATACTTTCTTGTGTTCTGCTTTCAAAATCAAATGGTACACCGGCACTTTCAGGCCAAATAATGATATCCAAGTCTCCATATGTCATACTCTGTAGTTGGCTTGTAAATTTTGCATAAGTGATATAGTCTTCGATTTTATCCTGTTTAACAGAGGTGTTGCCTTGAACAATTGCAACTTTATAAGGAAGGTATTCTATACTTGCATTTTGTAGGCGGGCAAAACCTAGAAGACCGATAAATAGAAATGATATATTTATTATAATAAATGCTCTAAAGTATTTAATAAATAACAATTTGTCTTCTGTAAAAAGAACAAGATAAAAAGAACACGCCCATAACATTAGAAACAAACTCAAACCAAGAACACCAAAAACACTTGCAGATTGATATAATGCTGGCCACTTTCCAACAGCATATCCAACAAAACCAAGAGGGAAGTTCACGATTACAAATCCACGGAGGTACTCACAAATCACCCATAGTGATGCAAAAAGTAAAATTCTTCTGAATGGTTTAATATTCACACTAACAATGCCAAAAAGCATAAACATTATAATTGGAAGAAAGCATGCAAGGAATATAATTCCAAGAGCAAAGACTGGCAGAAATTCCATTCCGTATCCAAATAAGTATGTACCATATGCAGGCCAGTAGAAAATTACCAGTGCATACCCAAAGTTAAACCAAACAGCAACCTTAAAAAGGGATTTCAAGTTGACCGCAAAATCAATTAATCGCAAACAAATTACAAAAGCAATTGGTAAAAGAAAAAATGCAAACACAGGGGGCTGACCAAGTCCCCCAATTACTCCAGCACAAAACGGCAAAAACCAGGATTCACGATATTTATAAACTTGATACAAAACTTTTCCTGCAAATTTTGCATGCAGACCATAGTACAGCCTTAAAGAGCTTTTTGCAAAAGCTTTTTTCCAAAAGAAAATATCCCAAAATAGTGTACGTAAGTATGTAAATTTCCTAAGATTTTTGAAAAAATCATGTTGATTGCTAGACATTTGCTCCCTCGAGTAGTGTTGGAATTTTTGTATAAAACGGCAGAAGTGTTGCAGAAACAATCCATAGCATTAGCAAACCAATTATAATAATTGCAACGGGCTTGATAAATCTAAGAATTTTTTCCAGATCATTTTGGATTTCATGTGAGTAAAAGTCATAAATTGTTGTAAGAGGTCTTTGAACATTTGATGTTCTTTCAGCAACACGAAACATTCTATGAACAAACCTTGGAATGTATGGTATTTGACGAAGTGCTTTATAGACGGCATCACCCGATTTAATTGAAAGAATCATTTGGTCAAAATCACCACGGATTTTATCATTAGTAATTACAACCGTTGCCTCTGATATCGAATCAAGGAAATTGTATCCTCTTTCATACATATTTGAAGTAAAGAGAGAGAATCGTGCAAGTTGAGATTTTATTACAAAAGAGGAAATAACGGGAATTTTAAGTATTAGTGAATCTAATTTATACTTAACAATTGGCGATTGTTTATACATAATAATCATTACCAATGGTATATTAATGGCAAGCACAATGATTGCAATCCAATAATTGGAAATAAACGAAGAAAATGCAACAAGCCACTTGGTTTGAATAGGCATTGTAGCAGCACCGGACCCGGAGCCAAATTCTGTAAAAATTGCTTCAAGTTTTGGAATAACAAATTTTGAATAAAAAACAATCATTGCAAAAATCATTGAAAACATGACGATTGGGTATGTTATAACGGCACGCAATTTTTGTGCTATAATAGTACCAAAATTTAAATAATTTACGATGTGGTCACATGCACTTGACAGTGCATTGATTTTTTCAGAAACAGCAACAAGGCTTGTTGTAATGCCGGAAAAAACATTGCTCTGATTGCGCATTGCATCAGAGAGTAAGTATCCTGATTTAATGTCGTTTTGTAATTTTGATGCAATTGCTTTTATATTGACTTTTCTTGTCTCATCAACAATTGTGTCAACAGCTTCAATAAGAGAAATATCAGCATTAAGAAACTCACGCAGATATGTAAAGAAGAATATGGCATCTTGTGTAGACATTTTAAATGTCCTAGGGCTTATTTTTACAAATTTTAAAAGTACTCCATTATGATGTGAAATTTTTTCAACCAAAGCAACATGATCCTCTGCTGGTATAATAAGTTCTTCCTTTCTACCGGTTTCAAGTAAAAATTTACAATGATAGTATATCATATTTTTTGTTATAGTACAACACCTTTTCCACTTTCAGGTTTTGTAATTACTATAGATTCTTCCTTAGTACGGAGTACTTGTTTTGAGATATCTTGTTTATGTGTGAGGGTTGAAGACTTTACATGTGTAAGCAATATTACAGCAACCATTGCAATTAAAAGTATTAACCCTACAATTTGAAAATTGACAAAGTTTTCAATATAAAGTGCCTGTGAAATCTGTACAAGAGGAATATTGGTAGCAATCATATTTTGTTCTTTGCCGGTTTTTAAAGTAAGAAAGCTAAAAATTTGTACAAATATCATCGTTGCAACAAAGAATGCTTCCGTAGTTTGTAATTTTGACGGTCTATGTTGATATTTTGTTTGAAGCATCATTACAACAAAAAGAAATAATACTGCTATTGCACCAACATATACAATAATTAAAAGCATCGCTAAAAATTCTGCATTCAAAAGAAGCATGATCCATGCTGATGAAAAAAATGTAAGTACAAGGTAAAGCACGGCGTGAACAGAATTTTTACTAAGAATTGAAAGTAATCCCGAAGTAAGGACAAATACCGAAAAAATATAAAAAAGAAGGTTTACGGACATTCATCAATTAAAGTTTTCCATTTGCTGAAGAAAGGTATTTTAGTGGGTTGTCAAGATAATTTTTTTGAACAAAACAAGTGAAGATTTATGCTAATTATTGTAACTTTTTATAAGAATCTACTATTTCCTCAACACGACCATTCTGCAATCTTGAAACATTAACAAATCGTGAAGTTGTTTTTGCATTTTGATTTATTACAATTGTACCATTCAAACCAGTAAATACTGGCAATGCTTTGGTATCAAGACCCTCTTTAATTGAGCTTCTTTCATGAATGTCTAAAATATATCTAATGGTTTCATAAACGGTTGTTGAAAGGCGAGTCGGTGCA
>JAURNI010000050.1 GCA_030830305.1 Alphaproteobacteria bacterium
GGAAACTTAACCAAACTTAACTTGCAAAGTAGCAATATGGTAGCAATGGGGAAAATAAAACCGCTTTCCAAAACTTTGGAAACCACCACAAACCCTTATAATACAAGACTTTCAAACTGGTGCCACAAACAGGAATCGAACCCGCGACCTACTCGTTACGAATGAGTTGCTCTACCAACTGAGCTATTGTGGCATAAGAAATATAACACCTTGTAAAATACACAAATTAAGCGATGTCAAGATTTTTACATAATAAAACTTGATTTTTTTAAATAAATTATATACAAAGCATAAACTTGATCTGCTATAATAAATGAAAATCCTTGAAATCTTAGGGGGGAAGCCACTCAAAGGTGAAATTTACATTGCCGGTGCAAAAAACGCTTCAATGCCAATTATCATTGCATCAATTTTGTCTTCAGAACCTTGCCTGATACATAATGTTCCACATGTTTCCGATATTACGAATCTACTGCGAATTTTAACGAGTATAGGTACGCAAATTACAATTGATGGCAATCACACGGAAAATCCCTCGAAAACCATCTTAATACAGTCACAAAATCTTTCTTCAGAAGTTACAGATTATAACATTACAAAACTCATTAGAACATCGGTCCTTTTACTTGGACCTCTTCTTGCTAAAAATGGTTATGTTAAACTCGCAAGACCGGGTGGTTGCAACATTGGAGACCGCAAAATTGACTTACACATTATGGCAATGGAAAAACTGGGTGCAGTTGTGGTGGAAACAGATAACTATATTGAAGCCAAAGCACCAAATGGTCTTGTTGGAACGGAAATAGAATTTCCATTCGTTTCTGTTGGTGCAACAGAAAACGCAATAACGGCAAGTGTTACAGCCAAAGGTGTAACAACTTTAAAAAATGTCGCAATTGAACCGGAGATTGAAGATTTAATAAATTTTTTAAATAAACTTGGTGCAAAAATTTATAAAACATCGGAGCGCGAACTGACAATTCATGGTGTAGAAAAACTTGGATCAACAGAACATAGTATCATTCAAGACCGCATAGAGGCAGCAACTTATGCAATTGCTGCAGCAATTACAGACGGAAGCATAATTCTTCACAACTGCCCTATGTCTGTCTTTGAGTATATACATGAAATTTTGGAAAGTGTTGGTGTAAATATTCAAAATTATAACACAAATGGCATTATTGTAACACGATCAAAAAATGGTTTAAAACCAATTGAAGTTGAAACAAGACCGTACCCGTTATTTCCAACAGATCTCCAGCCACAATTAATGACACTACTTTCTTTGACAAAAGGTATATCTATTATTACAGAGAGTATTTTTGAAAACAGATTGCAACATGTTTCAGAATTAAGAAAACTTGGTGCAAACATTACAGTGAACGGCAATGTTGCAACAATTTATGGAGTGGACATATTACATTCAGGAATTGTTGAAAGCACTGATCTTCGCGCCGGTGCAGCATTAGTACTTGCCGGACTCGCGTCCAAAGAAAAAATTATGGTTGAAAGTGCACAATACATTGACAGGGGCTATCAAACCTTTGTTAAAAATTTAACAAGATGTGGCGCACACATTAAATTAAAATACAATTAAATTATACTTTGCGCCTTTTTAAGTGCCTGCCTGTAAAGAGAATTCCTCGGATTACGAACATCAAATGAAATGGCTTTGGAAAAGTCTCCAATTGCAAGATCCGGGCGAAGAAGTTGTATATAATTCATACCTCTGTTATAAAACATACATGATGTAAAATAATGATATTCCAAATGAATTTTTTCCATTTTAGAGATAAGTCTATCACACACATCAAGTGCTCTGCTCCATTGACGCTTTTGAAAAAATCTTAAGGATTTCCAAAAATCATCTTCAATATTACTTTCTTTAAAAATTGAAAGATGTATAAGAGTTTTTTGTTTTTCTATCATATCCTTTACCGGATTTTTAAAATGAAGATTCTCTTCATCAATGTTGATCGGAATATCTCTATTGGGATTATTTTGATGATATAAAAACTGTGCCTTTGAAAGATCTTTTTCTTTTGCTTGTAAATTACCTAAAATATGATGCAATGTTGCACGATTATAATATAGTGAGTAACCAATAAAATGATATACAGCATGATACGAATAAGCAGTTTCACATGCTTCTTTAAAGAATTTGCTTGCTTGCGAATAATCACACTTACCATAAAAACAACACGCAATAAGATTGTAAACTGCAGAGTCTTGTGGAAAGCTTTGCAACAATTGATAACAAATATTCAGTGTTTGGTTATAATCTTTGTTATAATAACATTGCAATAATTGATTTAATTCCGGTAAATTATGTGATTCAAAAAACGGCGTTTCTAAAATATCACTTTGTGTATTAGTAAAATTAATGGATTGTGTATCCGAATAAAATGATTCAAGGTTTATCATAGTATAAAACTTAAAAATTGTTGAAAAGCTTTTCCTCTGTGTGATATTATATCTTTTTCCGTTCCACTCATTTGTGCAAATGTTTTGGTATAGTTTTCCGGAATGAATATTGGATCATACCCAAAACCTTCATCGTTAATAAACTGAAAAGAAATAAAACCGTTAACATTTGAAGTAAAATGTAAAAGCTTATTATTAATTCTTGCACAGATATCACAAACAAACCTAGCTTTAATATGTTTTTGTAACGGTTTTTGAAAGATTTTTGAAAGCATATCTTTTATCACCAAAAATGCTTCTTTGTTTGTTTTGAACTGTTTAAGAAATCTTGATGAATTGACAGACGGAAAGTTGTTAAGGTCTGGAATCTCAAAACCGGAATCTTCAGCAATTACAAAGCTACCATCAGCTTGATTGCCATAATACTGCTCATAATGTATAAACTTTATTTCAGAATTTTCATAAAATGTTTTACCATTTTCTTCCGGTTCCACAATGCTATATTCAAGCGGTTTTACTGTAATTTTATGTGTAAGAATATTACTTACAATGCGTTGCAATTCAACAATTTTGTTTTTATTTGTTGTAGCAAAATGCAAAGTTATCATTTTTTTGTTCTAAATTATCAAAAATCACCTACATATAAAACAAAGAACAGTAAAAAGCTAATGTCAAATAAATTTCTTGACTTATTTAAAAAGATTAAACCAAAACCCTGCGTCCATTTAGCCCGCGTGATGGAATGGTAGACATAACGGACTTAAAATCCGTGGCCTATTGCAGGCGTGGCGGTTCGAGTCCGCCCGCGGGCACCATCTTTTTTTTATGCAAAAACATATAAGAATTCTTGTAATTTTTACTTCTACAATTCTTGCAATTAGTGGTATTATTTCTACATTAATTGAAACTGAAATCTGGAAAACATCTACATTCATTCGCTCAAATATTATTCGCTTTCATGTTTCCTGGAGTATTATTTCGTGTATTGTGATTGGTATTTTACTAGAAAATCATGTTAAAAAGGTCATAAAATATAAAAAATCCAAAAAGAAGTTTCTTGGCGGTTTATCTTTAACACTATTTTTCCTAATACTTTTTACAAGCTTCATTATAAGGCATATCAAAATTTCAACAATTCATTCAATAGCAACTACAACACACTGGGTTTTGGGTTTATTTCTAATATTCACATTTCTTCTACACTTTTTTGCAAAGAAAAAAGCATGATACTTTACCATTTAAACAATATTTCTACGCCATTCAGACGGTTCAAAACTTCTTTTTGAAATTTTCGTACCAGGTGCAGACTGAAACCTTTTGTATTCTGAAGTATTAATCAACTTCCATATTTTTTCAACAATCTCCACATCAAAAGTTGTCAACTCTTCAGGTTGCTTATTATTTTCAATAAACTCAAACAAAATTGCATCAAGAATTTCATATTTCGGCAAGGAATCGCTGTCTTTTTGGTTTTCCTTCAATTCTGCAGATGGCTCTTTTAAGATAATACGCTCCGGTATGCTTGCTATTCCCATTTTGTTAATAAATTTCATTATTTCAAACACTTGGGTTTTGTAAATATCTTTTATTGGATTATACCCACCACACATGTCTCCATATATTGTACAATATCCAACCGCAATTTCACTTTTATTACCGGTTGTTAAAACCATTGCATTTTCTTCATTTGAAATCGCCATTAAAATATTACCACGAATTCTTGCTTGAATGTTTTCAGCTGCTATTCCGGACATTTCCAAAATTTTATGAAATGACTCAAGTGGTTTTGTAATTGAAATAATTTGCATTTCTACACCAAGATTTTTTACAAGTTGAGTTGCACCTTCAATACTTTCTTTACTTGTAAATTTTGATGGCATTAATACCGTTTTAACATTTTCTGCCCCAAAAGCCTTAACTGCAAGCGTTGTAACAAGAGCGGAATCTGCTCCACCTGAAAGCCCTACGATTACTTTTTCAAAACCGGAATTTTTAACATATTCCCTTAACCCAAACACAAGCGCATTATATGTGAGCATTTCATCGTTTGGAGTTATTGTACTTTTATTTCCCGTTATTTGACCGTTTTTAAATTCAACTTCCAAAATATCCTCTTCAAAAGATTTTGCATAAATTATATTTTCGCCATCAAAACAAAATGATGAACCATCGTAAATAATACCATCTTTGCAAACTACTTGGTTACAATAAACAATAGGAATGTTATTTTCCGCATACCTTTGCTTAACAATAGTCAATCTTTCTTGAATCTTCCCACGATAAAACGGTGAAGCATTTGCAACTAAAAATATACCAACACCCTGCCTTGCTAATGAGTTACAAACATCGGAATGCCAAATATCTTCACATACTGGTAAACCGATTTTAACACCATTAAATTCAAAGTATCCTGCTTTTCCTGAAGAAAAATATCTTTTTTCATCAAAAATATCATAATTTGGTAGATGTGTTTTAAAAGAACAAGTAATTATTTTTTGATTCTGCAACACAATAACTGCATTATAAAGCTTTTCATTTTCCAAATACGGCATTGAAATAATGCACACTTTTTCATTAATATGCTTCATAATTTCTTCCAATTTTTTGTGGCATTTTTCAAGAAATTTTGAAGATAAAAGTGCATCCTTAGGTAGATAACCCACTAAACACATCTCCGGAAATAAAAGAATATCTGCATTGGATTTTTTATAAAAATTTAAGATTTCATTAGCATTGTAATTGATATTTCCAAGTTTTGGTTTCATTTGAATGACAGCAATTTTCATACACATAACTTATCTATTTTGCAGGACAATTAGAATATTGTTTGAGTAAGTTTGTCAATATTAATAAAATAAAAAAAACTTGACATCACTAAAAAAATACACATGGAAAATAAACTATTTCCATGTACTGATGACATTCAAAGAATTTCATAAACTTATAACAGAAAAAGAAGTAAAATACATTGATTTCCGTTTTACAGACCTTTGTGGAATTTGGCACCACATTACTTACCTTGCAGAAGAGATAACAGAGGAATTTCTGGCGGGCGGTGTTGCATTTGACGGTTCTTCAATTAATGGTTGGAAAGAGATTGAAGAATCTGATATGTACTTCATACCAGATCTTTCAACAACATTTATTGATCCTTTCACCGCACAAGAAACAGCAGTAATTTCCTGTGATGTCTACGACCCAAAAACCGGAAAAGGTTATGACCGTGACCCACGCACAATTGCAAAAAAAACTTTGGAGTATTTTCAATCGACAGGTCTTGGTGATGCAGTATATTTTGGTCCTGAACCTGAATTCTTCTTGTTTGACGGCGTTGAATGCAAGATTGATGAATATCATTCATATTATAAAATTTTATCATCAGAACTTGATAATGTCAGCAATTGTGAGGGTTCTTTTAACTTAGGACACAGACCTTCAACAAAAGGCGGATACTTTCCCGTTTCACCAGTGGACCACCATGTTGACATTCGCTCCGAAATGGTAACAATTATGCGTGAAACAGGACTTGACGCTGTTTTACATCACCACGAGGTAGCATCTTCACAGAGTGAAATCGGCGTAAAATTCAGTAATTTACTCACAACTGCTGACAATGTCCAAAAATACAAATACATTGTAAAAAACGTTGCAGCAACTTACGGTAAAACAGCCACATTCATGCCAAAACCTATCGCAAAAGATAACGGCTCCGGAATGCATGTACACCAATCAATTTGGAAGGACGGTAAAAATACTTTTGCCGGAAATGAAATTGATGGTCTTTCTAAAAATGCACTTTATTACATTGGTGGAATTATTAAGCATGCAAAAGCATTAAACGCATTTGCAAACTCAACTACAAACAGTTACAAACGCCTTGTTCCTGGTTATGAAGCACCTGTATACCTTGCATACTCTTCAAAAAATCGTTCTGCTTCAATTAGAATTCCATACACAAATAGCGAAAAAGCCAAAAGAATTGAAGCAAGATTTCCAGACCCTCTTTCAAACCCATATTTGTTATTTTCAGCATTTTTGCTTGCAGGGCTTGATGGTATTCAAAATAAAATCCACCCTGGTGAAGCGGAAACACAAAATCTTTATAAACTCTCAAAAGAAGAATCTACAAAAATTCCAAAAGTTTGTGAATCTCTTAAAGAGGCACTTGAGGCACTTGATAAAGACCGTGAATTCTTAACAAAGTCCGGTGTATTTAATGATGACCTCATCAACGCCTATATTGATATCAAAATGGCAGAAGTGCGTAAAGTTCAAATGACACCAAACCCAATGGAGTTCCATTTATACTACAGTTCATAGTAAAAAATTTTCAATGCCTAATGAAAACGATAAAAAGCCAATTAACGATGAGCTTGAAAATGCACTAAAAGAATTTGAAGATTCTGGTGGCTTTAGTGGTGGCTCTTCTCCACCAAAGCCATCAGGTACTTCACAACAACCAAACCCTAAAGCAGAAACACCAAATAAACCACAATCTAAGACTGTTACACAAAAATCTCAAAATAATCCACAAGATAAAAAAAATGATGATTTTGCAGACTTTGATGACTTTCTTTCTGACATACCCGATGATGACATTCATAAACACACAGATGAACACGAGATAGAACACGACAGCTCGCACGACGACCTCAGTAGTAACCACGACTTTGAAGATCTTGATGCCGATTTAGACAATGAAATAACAGAAAATAATAAGAGCAAGGGTAGAGGTCGCGCCGAAGTTATCATTGAAAAACTAAAAGAACCAAAAAACGCCATCATTCTTGTTGTTGCAATATGTTTTTTACTATTTTTAATATTACAAAGCGGAAGTAAAAACAAGAAAATTGAATATCAAAATCCCCAAAATATTCAAGAAGAGGTGATTAACGATGTTTCCGATGTAAAGAAAAATGAGAGAATGGAATCACCAAGACCAAACCCTTCAGCAAATATTCCAAGTATTCCACTTGGTGAAATTGAATTACCAAACTTAGATGTCAATCTTCCGGAAATAAAAAAAAGTGACATCACTTTAATTCCTAAAATTCCGGAACCAAAAATTCCGGAACCTGTAATACCAGAACCAAAGCCAATAGATTTAAAAATTCCGGAACCCGAAAAAATTGTAATTGATGAAATCAAAATAAAAAGCAAAGATGATGTACCAGACCCAACAGATGATGTTTTAGAAATCAAACCAAAAAAAAATCGTGCACCAATTACAGAAAAAACACAACTTAAACCATTGGTAATAGACTTTTCCGGAGGTGCTACAATTCCAAATAATAGCTCAAGTAAAAAAGTTGGACACGATTTCATTTTCATCGATACAGATCTTGACACAGAAGTTGAACAAAATGCAATTTCTGCAACACGAATTCAGAACCCGGAAAATATTGTTTCACAAGGTAGAATTATTGATGCCGTTTTAGAAACAGCAATTAACTCAGCTATAGGAGGTCAAGTTCGTGCAATTGTTACAAGAGATGTTTATGCAGAAGTGGGCAGAAATATACTAATTCCAAAAGGAACAAGATTATATGGCCAATATGGAAGTGGAGGAAACTCAACAGCAGGTGCAAGAGTAATTATTACATGGACAAGAATTATGAGACCTGACAATGTTTCCGCAACAATAAACAGTTTTGCTTCTGACCAATTCGGAAGATCGGGAATTGAAGGACAAATGGACGCTAAATATTTTAGCAGCATTACATCTTCATTGTTACTAAGTGCAATACCGCTTGTTTCAACAATAGTAACAAATGCAATTACCAACACAAACCCACAAACAGTAACAACCGGTACTGCAGGAAATACTACAATTATACAAGATCCTATTAACATAGCAACGCAATCATTTACAAGTCAAGTTTCAAAAATGACTTCTGATATTATTAAAAACATTACAGATTCAAAACCTACTGTTACTTTAGACCAAGGAACACGCATAAAAGTTTTAGTAAACCAAGATATCAAACTGCCAACATACAAACCTGTCACAAGGGCATCTTCTGGTGTTTCCGGTGGATAAATTTTTTAATTAATCTCTTGAATTAAAGTTTCGATTAACTATATTATGTATATAATTAATTTATCAGGTTTTTATGTCAATAAACTTAACACCGCTTTACGATAAAATAATCGTAAAACGCTTAGAAGCTGAAACCAAGACTGCAGGTGGAATTATTATTCCTGACTCTGCCAAAGAAAAACCAATTGAAGGTAAGGTAGTTGCCATCGGTGATGGTATTACAGATTCAAACGGTAAAAAAGTTCCTTTAACAGTAAAAGTAGGAGACACCGTTCTGTTTGCAAAATGGGGTGGAACTGAAATTAAGGTTAATAGTGAAGAATATTTAATCATGAAGGAATCAGATGTTCTTGCAATTAAGAAATAGTAATTATATACAAGATAAACTTATAAAATTTCTATGAAAAAGCTTTCTATCTTGGCAATTCTTGCTTCTCTAAGTTTGGTTTCTTTTAATGTTGCAAATGCTGCATCTTCTAATTCTCAAGTAGTGAGCTGTGAAGAAAAAGGTGCGTGTCGGAACAATCCTGAATGTAAAAAACACAAAAAATGCAACAAAAAGGAGTGTTCAAAAGAATGCAAAGAAAGAAAAAAAGCTCTTAAAAAAGAAGCAAAAGAAGCTTGTAAGAATTCTGCAGATGTAAAATCTTGTGTGAAAGAATACAAAGCAAAGAAAAAAGCTGAATGGAAAGCTAAAAAGCAAGAAACAGTTTCTGAAATTAATCAAACAAAATAACTAATTTTTTTTATCAATTATGTCTGCTAAAGTAATAGTACACGGTGCTGAGGCTCGTGAAAAACTTCTAAAAGGTGTCAATATACTTGCTGATGCCGTTAAGGTAACACTTGGACCAAAGGGTAGAAATGTAGTGTTGCAGAAGTCATTTGGTGCTCCAAAAATTACAAAAGATGGTGTATCCGTTGCAAAAGAAATTGAGCTCGAGGACAACATTGAAAACATGGGTGCTCAAATGATTAAAGAAGTTGCAAGCAAAACTAATGATATTGCAGGCGATGGTACAACAACTTCAACGGTACTTGCTCAAGCAATTGCGATTGAAGGTATTAAGCTTGTTGCTGCCGGAATGAACCCAATGGATTTAAAACGCGGAATTGACCATGCTGTTAAAGAAGTGGTTAAACACATTGAAACAAAGCAAGTTCACAAAATTGGTACTTCAACAAAAGAAGTAGCACAAGTTGCAACAATTTCTGCAAATGGAGATGTTGAAATCGGTAAAAAAATTGCCGAAGCTATTTCAAAAGTTGGTCCAAATAGTCCAATTACAGTTGAAGAAGCTAAAGGTCTTGAATTTGAAATCGATGTAAAAGAAGGAATGAATTTTGACAGAGGCTACCTTTCGCCTTACTTTGCAACAAATTCCGAAAAAATGACTGCAGAGCTTGAAAATCCGTTCATTTTAATTTACGAAAAAAAGCTTGCGTCATTACAAACAATGGTGCCGTTACTTGAATCTGTTGTAAAAACCGGGCGTCCGCTTTTAATTATTGCCGAAGATGTTGAAGGTGAAGCTCTTGCAACCTTGGTAGTAAATAAACTTCGTGGTGGTTTAAAAGTTGCCGCTGTAAAAGCCCCAGGATTTGGCGACCGCAGAAAAGCCATGCTTGAAGACATTGCAATTCTTACAGGTGGAGAGTTCATTTCCGAAGAAATTGGCATGAAACTTGAAGATGTAACTCTTGATGCACTTGGTTCTTGTGAAAGAGTTGTTATTACAAAAGACGACACAACAATAGTTGGTGGTCATGCAAAAAATGCACAAGATATCAAAGATCGTTGTTCTCAAATTGAGCGCCAAATTAAAGAAACAACTTCAGACTACGACCGCGAGAAACTCCAAGAACGCCTTGCTAAACTTTCAGGCGGTGTTGCTGTGTTAAAAGTTGGTGGTGCAACTGAAGTTGAGGTAAAAGAAAGAAAAGACCGCGTTGAAGACGCACTTTCCGCAACAAAAGCTGCACTTGAAAGCGGTATTGTTGCCGGTGGTGGTTCTGCTCTTCTTTTTGCAAGGGAAGCAATTAAAGATGTAAAACTTGCAAATGACGACCAAAACGCCGGTGCTTCAATTGTCTACAAAGCTCTTTCTTACCCAATCAAGCAAATTTGTGCAAATGCTGGCGTTGAAGGCTCTGTAATTGTGAATGAAGTTCTTGCTAAAAAAGACTATAAACACGGCTACGATGCACAAAACGATGTCATCGTTAACATGTTCGATGCCGGAATTATCGACCCTGCAAAAGTTGTAACAGTTGCATTGAAAGATGCTTCATCAATTGTTGGATTGTTAATCACAACTGAAGCAATCGTTGCAGATAGCCCAAAAAAAGATGAACCTGCTCCTGCAATGGGTGGAGGAATGGGAGGCATGGGTGGAATGTACTAAAAAACATTCAAACTTCTAAACCAATAACAAACCCTCACTTACGAGGGTTTGTTATTCAATTTTAATTTCCACTATTAAACTGTGATATAACACTTAGTATATCGTTAAGCTGTGCTTCGCTTTGATCCATTTCTTCTTCAGAAACTCTAAAATTTCTTAATGTTTGAGTTTCTGTCTTAATATCTCCATTAGGGTTTTTAATTGAATTTAAGAGTGGCAGAGGATTTTTACTTAATTGATACCCATCAACATAAGATGATAAATCTAAGTCTGCCGTTTCTTTATCTTTAAGTTCTCCAACAGTTCCAGCTTGTTCATCAACAAAACTATAGTTTTCATTTATTTGCTTTTGAAGTGCAAGAAGTTGTGGCTCTATAGAATCTGCAATCAATTGGCGTTGTTCTGCATCCATACCCTTAGTTGCAATTTCCTCATATTTACTAAATATTGCGGTCAGAATATCATCATCAATTGTATCAATTTTAAATTCCCCAACTGCTGTTTTATTTTCTGAAATCGCAAGCTTAATATCACTTTTTGCATTAGCAATATATGTTGCGTCCGAAGTTTCGGTATTTTCATTGATTAACATTACATTTGAAAAACCTCTACACAAATATGCTTGCGGTGCAAGGTTACCTGTTAAAGAATCAGACATTCTTTGTATTTGTATCTTATAATTTTGCACAATGTTACTTGTGTAAACATTACAAAATTTTTCATCTTGATTAGTATTTTGTGTTTCATCTTGATTAGTATTTTGTGTTTCATCTTGATTAGTATTTTGTGTTTCATCTTGATTAGTATTTAATAAAGAAATAAATGTTGAATTATCATTGTTAGTTTGAGCATCAACTTGATTATACAAAGACTGTAATTTTGTCAAAGTTTTTTTGTCACAATTGTATGTTTCTGAAGTGGGTTGTAATCGACTTTTGATATCATTGGTAGCTTTTGACACTTTATCTTTTAGATTGTCTTGTATTTTATTCGTTAACAAACTCTCATATTCTTTTATCTTTGGCGAACACTTGTCTGAAACAAGAACTTGCGGTTGAGTTTGTTTGTTTGTTTCAATATCTTGAGATTCTTGTTTTTTAGGCGATTCATCTTTTTTTTGTTTTTTATTAGTACCAGTCAATTTAATAAACTTAGGCGTATTGATATTTGGAAGACTTTTAATTTCATTTGCAGAAATATTGGTATCAAAAAAAAACAATATAATTAATAATATTTTCATAATCACATGCTTGTTAATGGCTCTATATTAAAAATATCAAAAATGAAATCAAACACCTTCTTAGCTGAAAGAATGATATTTGCACTATCTTGGTTATGAATAATATTATCTTCCAAAACAAAGCGTGCATTTGGATTTGAATTTCCAAGTGTCCATATGGAATGAAACTCAGAAGCTAACCCATAAGCATAAAATGCAAGATGATGCGGCTCATGATTATTCACCGCAACAGTAAGAATTACCGGAAATTCCAGTATCTTCTTGACAAGATTTTTAAAATAAGGATTTACATTAGCATTTACAAAGTTTGCTTCCTTAATTTCGGATTTTCTCAAAACCGAAGAAATACGAGAATACGCATACTGAATATAGAAAATCGGATTTTCTTTTGTTTGCTCTTTTACCTTTTCAACGTCAAAATCCATATGGATATCATTCTTTTTTGTAAGCATGATAAAACGCAGAATGTCGACATGGACACTTTCTATGATATCATCTACCGTAACAAAATTTCCAGCTCTTTTAGACATTCTAAAGCTTTCTCCGTTTTTTAAGAATTTCACAATTTGACAAATTTTTATATCAAGATGAAAATCCTTTTTTGCAATAGCTTTTGTCATTGCTTGAAGGCGAGAAACGTACCCAAGGTGATCCGCACCAAGAACCATTACCAGATTATTGAATCCACGATTAATTTTATTACGGTTGTACACCATATCAGGTACACAATATGTGTAAGATCCATCATTTTTCTGTACAACACGGTCTTCAGTATCGCCAAAATCTTTTGACTTAAAAAGTATACATTCTTTCGGCTCCCAATATTCATCTGCTTTATGTGGTTTTGATGGTATACCCTTGTAAATCAAATTCTTATCTCGTAGTTCCGCAAAAATTTCAACAATTGCGTTAGAATCTACAATCTCTCTTTCTGAGGAAAAAACATCATGATGAATTTTTAATTTATCTAGCGTGAATTTAATCCAATTCATATTAAACTCAATTGCAAAACTTCTGAAAATGGTATCGTTTTCAGAAAGATTGTCTCCGTATTTTTTGCGAATTTTTTTCGCAATATCTACAATATATTCCGCAGGATAACAACCTTCCGGAACTTCAATATCAATGCCAAGTAATTGTTGATATCGTATCCAAACCGATTTTGCTAAAATGTTAATTTGGTTTCCGGCATCATTAATATAATATTCCCTTGTAATATCAAAACCTGTTTTTGCAAGTAAAGATGCAAGAACATCACCATAAATTGCTCCCCTTAAATGCCCAACATGCAAAGGACCAGTCGGATTCGCAGAAACATATTCAATATTTATTTTTTCTCCATTACCAAAATTTGGAAGAATTTTTGCATTATAAATACTTTCCATCATTTTTATAAGTAAATCATCTTTCACAAGAAAATTGATAAATCCCGGCTTTGCAATTGTACATTCCTGAATAAATGGTAATGTTTTAATTAAGGAAGCAAAATTTTCAGCAAGTTCCATTGGTGATCTTCTGAAGTATTTTGAAGCTGTCATTGCAATATTCGTTGCAAAATCTCCGTGAGATATATCCCTTGGATATTCACAAATAAATGTTATATTATTTGGTAATTGACAAATTTGTGCAATTTCATTCCTAATGAATTCTAAAATATTTTTCATAAAATGAATTTTTTTTGAAAATTGATAACTACACTTGATGTGAATTTCAAGAAAATACTTGCAATTATGGTAAAATCATTTTCATTTTGCTAAAAACAATGCTCAAATTACAAAATATTTCAAAAGAATACCAAGGTATAAAAATTCTTGAAAACATTAATTTTGAAATAAAAAAGGGCGAGTCTGTTGCAGTTGTCGGTGCATCTGGTACCGGTAAAACAACACTATTGAACATTGCATCTTTACTGGATCTTCCCTCCTCAGGAGACATCTATTATTTTGGAAATAAAGTGTTACAAAAAGATTATACATTGTTTCGTAAAAAGTATATTAGTTTTGTTTACCAACAACACAACTTAATGCCGGAATTTACAATGCTTGAAAACATTAAACTCATTTCTAAACTAAAAGGTTATGACAATATTGACCTTATAAAAACATTACTTGAACAAGTTGGTTTACTTGAGCATGCACAAAAAAAACCTGCCGAACTTTCCGGCGGACAAAAACAAAGAGCATCAATTATTCGTGCAATTGCAAGTAAACCACAGATTCTTTTTGCAGATGAACCAACAGGCAATCTTGACCCTGAATCTGCAAATATTGCCTCAGATTTACTCATCAACCTTGCACACACACAAAACATTGCCGTGTTTTTAATTACACATAACATTGACATTGCAAAAAAGTGTAACCATGTATTTAAAGTTGAAAATAAAAATCTTATTCAAATTTGAATGTCTGTTTTAAAATATATTCGTGAAATACCAAACTTTCCAAAAAAAGGTATTGTGTTCCAAGATATTTCGCCAATTTTTAAAAACCATTTTGAAGCTCTCATCACAGAGTGTGCAGATGTTATCTCTCAGATTGAAAATATCGATTACTTCGTTGGTATTGAAGCACGGGGTTTCGTTTTGGCATCTGCCCTTGCAGAGCGTTTCAAAAAAGGTTTTGTAATGATCCGCAAGAAAGGAAAGCTTCCGCCTCCAAAATTAGAGGAATGCTATCAACTTGAGTATGGAGCGGAGACTATTGAAATGGAAAATGGAAAAGGAAATATTTGCATTATTGATGATGTTCTTGCTACAGGCGGAACACTAACAGCTGCATGCAATCTTGCAACAAAATGTGGGTATACTATTGTTGATTGCTTTGTTGTTTTGAATTTAATTTCACTCAACAATTTTAAGTTTAATGATATAAAATGTAAAAGTTTATTGGAAGTAAACAAATGAAAATACTTACACTTTTTGCATTAAAGGAAGAAACTCAAGGGCTTTTTGATGATATTAAAATAACATACACAGGTGTTGGAAAGGTTAATGCAAGTTATACAATAACAAAAGCAATTCACATAGAAAAGCCCGATGTTATCATCAACATGGGAACTGCAGGAAGCAAAAAATTCAATTATGGAGACCTTATTCTTTGTAACAAATTTATTCAAAGAGATATGAACGCCACAGCTTTTGGTTATAAGCTATTTGAAACTCCCGCAGAGAGTACTCCCCAAATTTTGGAACACTGCCCGGAATTTATTCTACAAAAAAATGATATTTTTAATGGTATTGGAATTTGCGGAACTGGAGACAGCTTTGCAACAAATATCACAGGAAATGAAGAGTACAATGTTGTGGAAATGGAAGCATATTCTTATGCAAAAATTGCAAAAATGGAAAATATTCCCTTTATTTGTGCGAAGTTTATCTCTGATGGCGCAGATAGTAATGCCCCGCAAATTTGGGAAGAATCACTTGCTATCGGTGCAAAAAAGATGCGTCATGTTTATGATGAAGTGTTATTTTCTCTTAAAGAACTTCTTTAATTTCTTTTATACTTTTTACCATTTTATCAACTCCTCCACTTCTAATGGAGTTAATAAAATGCGAACCAACAATTATGCCATCACAATATTGCGAAATTTCTTTTGCACTTTGGGGAGACGATATTCCAAAGCCAACAAAAATTGGTAATTTTGGTTGCATTTTAGCAATGTAACTTTGAATTCGTTCAATAATTGGCTTTGCTTGCCCGGTAACTCCAAGAGTTGAAACAAGGTAAATAAACCCTTTTGCACGGTCTTGAATTTGGCTAAACCGCTCTTTATTTGTTAAAAATGAAACTATTTGAATTAAAAAAATATTATACTTTTGTGCAATTTGTTCAAATTCTTGAGATTCCTCCATTGGTAAATCAACAATAATTAAGCCGTCAATTCCCACTTCTTTGCATTTTTTTAGGAAGTTTTCAACCCCAAACTGAAAAACAATATTGAAGTAACCCATCAAAATTATTGGAGTATTTGTATTCGTTTTACGAAATTCACTCACAATATAAAAAATATCCGCAAGTTTTGTACCGTTTGCAAGGGCTTTTTTCGCTGATTCTTGAATGGTGGTGCCGTCGGCAGTTGGGTCTGAAAATGGGAAGCCAAGCTCTAAAATATCAATTCCTGCATGAACTCCAGCATGCATAATTTTTACTGTTTTTTCAATACCAAATTCTCCACCCATAAAATAACCGGCAAGAGCTTTTTTCTTTATTTCTTGCAATTTTTTTATTGTATTTTCAATGCGGTTCATTTATTTATGTTTAAATTCAAAATAA
>JAURNI010000051.1 GCA_030830305.1 Alphaproteobacteria bacterium
ATATGCAAGCTCTATATTATGTACGGAGTGTATCTCGTGAAAAGTCATAAGCGCATCTTGAATTTTATTGGACTGCAATTTTCCTATTAACTTTAGTTTTATACTGTCATTATTCTTAAGTAAACAAACCCATTTTTCTTGTGCTTCTTTGACATAATTTTCAGCAAAGTCACGGTGACCTATTTGAATAAGTGGTAAAATGCTATCCATCTCATGCTTTTTCGTAACAACTGTAAGTGTGGTATCTGACGGAACACACAACTTAATTTGTTGATAATTATCAAGAATTTTTTGCATAAAAAATAATTAATTTGCTTGATTTTTAAAAATATAGTAGTAGTTCAAGTTTTGAATAAACTACATTTTTTTAAGTAAATGACAAAAGTTGATAATCAAGAACAATATAAAGTTGATAGCAAATTCTCAGAATTTGAACAAGCTCTCTATGAAAATTTTAAAGAAGAGCTTAATTTACACCCTCTAAGATTTTCAAGTGAAGAATCAAGGATTGTTAAGGGTAAAATTCTTGAAATTAATAAAAAAAGAGATTTGGTAATTATCGATCTAAAACTAAAAGCAGAAGGTGTTGTAGGTTATAGAGAGTTTTACGAAAACGGTGAAGAACCAACATTAAGTATTGGTGATGAATACGAGTTTTATATAGAATCCTTTGAAACATACGATTCCGTTCTTAAAGTTAGTAGAGACAAAGTTACAAGAGAAAAATCTTGGAAAAAACTTAAAGAAGCTTTTGTAAACGATGATGCCGTTGAAGGTGTAATTTTTGCAAGAATAAAGGGTGGTTTATGTGTTGATTTTCAAGGTATTATTGCATTCTTACCTGGTAGTCAAATTGATATCCGTATGTTAAACGACATTTCTCCATTACTTGGTGTTAGACAACAATTTAAAGTTCTTAGTATGGACGAAAAATTTAAAAGTCTAATTGTTTCTCGCCGTTCAGTTCTTGAAAATATGCGTTCAGGCAATAAAACACAATTCTTGGACGAAATCGCAGAAGGAAAAGTTCTTGAAGGTGTTGTCAAAAATATTACAAATTACGGAGCCTTTATTGATCTTGATAAGATGGATGGTTTGCTGCATATTGCAGATATCACATGGGACAGAATTGTTCACCCATCGGAAGTTCTTAAAACTGGAGATAAAGTCAAGGTTAAAGTTATTAAAATTGACTATGAAACTCAAAGGATTTCACTTGGAATGAAACAGCTTACTGAAAATCCTTGGTCATACCTTGAAGAAAAGTATAAAGTTGGAACAACAATTAAAGGAAAAGTTACAGGAATTACAGACTATGGAATTTTCTTGGAAATAGAGAAAAATGTTGAAGGTTTAATTCATGTTTCGGAGATTAGCTGGACAAAAGAAAATTACAATGAACTAATTGAAAAAATTTCTGTTGGAGATCAAATCGATGCATATATAGTAAATGTTGACACAAATTCCCACCGTATTGCATTGAGTTTAAAACAGATGTCTTCAAATCCTTGGAAACAATTTATTGACACACATACCACCGGTCAAAAACTTGAAGGTACAGTTACGAATATTATGAATTTTGGTGCATTTATATCGCTTGATGGTGGCGTTAATGGTCTTTTGCACACTTCTGATATATCATGGTCTTCTTCTGGTGAAAGCGAGTTATCACAAATGAAAGTTGGAGATAAAATATCTGTTGTGTATCTTGGAGGAGATGTTGAAAAACAAAGAATTGCTCTTGGTTTAAAACAGATGAAAGAATCTGAATTCAAAAAACACAAGGATATTCTAAAAGTTGGTACCGTTGTGACATGTACTGTAACAGCAATAGATCCATCTAAGATCGATGTTACAATTCTTGATATCTTTAAAACCTCCATTCGTAAGTCTCATATAGCTTATGATAAATCAGAACAACGCACAAACAGATTTGCTGTTGGTGACAAAGTTGATGCTAAAATCATTGCATTTGATGAAGAATCCGGTAATATTCAAGTGTCTATTCGTGAGCAAGAAGAAGATGAAAAGAAAAGACTTCTTGATAAATACGGAAGCACAGATAGTGGTGCAACATTGGCATCTATTTTTGGTGAAAATAATTAGTAATTTATTAATATATGAAAAGTAATAATTTGATAGTAACACAAGTTCTTTTGTGTGTTTTTGTTCCTCTTTTTGTAATGTTTGCAATTATAAAATTTGGTCCGAATTCTGTAGCAAGGCTTTTTTTAAATCCTGATAAACTTAAGTCTATTATTGAGTACGATCAAAAAAAAGAATATGAAGCTTTGACAAAAAAAACAGCCTCTGCAATTGAAGAAGACCTTAAGAGTAAATCCGGAAATTTACTTAATAATGCACTTGATCCAGTTCTTGGAAATAGAGAAAATCCTTCTATTACTATAATAGAGTACCTTGATTACAGATGTGGCTACTGTAAAAAAGCACATGATGAAATATCAAAACTATTATCCGACGAAAAATACAAAGGTAAAATTAGAGTTATTATTAAAAATTACCCTGTAATTGGCGGCGAAGTTTCACTTTATGCAGCAGAGATTGCAACAAGTGTATTTAAAAAGAACCCTGCAAAATTTGAAGAGTTCCACTTGAAGCTTTTCAACACGCAATTAACAACTCAAAAAGATGTTGATAAAGTTCTAGAAAGTATTGGTATGAAATACGATGACATTAAAAGCGAAGATGTTAGACAATCAATTATTTCCAATTTTAATTTTGCCAGAGAAATAAATGTTTCTGGAACACCAGCTTTTATTATTGGTAATGAGTTTATTGGTGGCTTTATCACTTATGAACAAATGTCAAGAAAAATTGATGAGTTTCTTGAATCTCAATCATCTAAGAAGTAATATTAATGCACATCTATACTATTTCAATTGGAAGATCTTCTTATGATATACCTTATAATTCACATGAAGATCTTCTACAACTAAAAAAAATATGTTTCGAAGCAAATAAACTTGTTAATTCTATTTTATCCACAAATCAGACTATAACAAATGAATTTGCTCTAGTGCTGGCACTGGTAAATGTTATTTACGAAGGTCAGTTTTCTCTGTCTAGGGCAACGCACAAACCGGAAAGCAGAGATAAAGTTTACACACAAGAAGATATTTTGGAAATTATATCACACATGAAGAATAAGTTATTTGAAATAGAGCAATGCTAACAAAGCGTATTATAGCTTGTCTTGACTGCAATAATGGAAGAGTTATTAAAGGTATACAGTTTCAAAATCACGAAGATATTGGTGATGCAACAACTTTAGCTCAAAAATATTCTAATTCAGCCGATGAATTAGTGCTATATAATATTACTTCAAGTGCAGACGGTAAAACAGTTTCATATCAATGGATTCGCAAAATTAGTAAATCTGTTAACATTCCATTTTGTATTGCAGGAGGCATTCGTACATTGCAAGACGCCGACAATATTCTCAATAATGGAGCAGATAAAATTTCAATTAATACACCGGCATTGGAAAACCCAAAAATTATAGATGAGTTTGTTAAAAAATTTGGCAGTCAAGCAGTTGTTGTTGGAATTGATACCAAAAAAATTAATGGTATTAATACAATATATAAAAACACCGGCAAACCAGAACAGATGTCTTCAGTAAACAAAACACTGGAAGAGTGGGTGATAGAAGTTCAAGAAAGAGGTGCAGGGGAAATTGTAATAAATTCAATTAATAGTGACGGCACGCGCAATGGTTATGATATTAAACTCTTACAAGACTTACGAAAAATTGTTAAAGTACCACTAATAGCATCTGGTGGCGCAGGAACAATGCAGCATTTTTTAGATGTTTTCAATTTAGCACATGTTGACGGGGCACTTGCTGCAAGCGTTTTTCATAAAGAAATTATTAGTATTAATAATTTGAAACAATTTCTTGCAAGCAAAAACATTCCAATGCGTATATGAAAATTGATTGGCAAAAAGGCTTAATTCCCGCAATAATTCAACATCATGAGAATGGTAGTGTTTTAATGCTTGGCTTTATGAATAAAGAAGCACTTGAACTTACACAATCAACAAAATTTGTACATTTTTTCAGTAGAAGTAAAGATAGAATTTGGATGAAAGGCGAGACATCTGGTAATACACTAAAAATAACTGAAATAACCACAGATTGTGATTATGATACAATTTTAATTAAAGCAAAACCTTCAGGACCTACATGCCATACCGGAAGTGATACATGTTTTGGCGAATACAAACACTTTTCATTTCTAAACGAATTAGAGGATATCATAGAAACAAGAGTTTCTGGAAATAATGAACAAAGTTATGTAAAAAAACTTGTAGATTCCGGTATTAACAGAATTGCACAGAAAGTTGGTGAAGAAGGTGTTGAAGTTGTTATAGCATCACTTGGTGAAGAGGAAAAACTCATTGATGAATCTGCAGATCTATTATTTCACTTAATGATACTCTTACAAACAAAAGGTTTATCAATACAAGATGTCATTTCAAGATTAAAACAAAGAAATGATAAATCTAAATAATTTAACATTGAAAATCTGAAAATAGTGTTCAAAAAAATAAGTCAATTCCATAAAAGTTATACATAAATTATTATAACTTTTACCAATGGCAATTCAATTTAAGGAAGCGTGAATTTATATTATCCTTATATTTTGATCTTTATGCACCAAAATGTACATAAATCCGCTATTATGAGTTATTTTTGCACGCTCACCCGCTTCATAACCCTTGCCAGCAAAAATATCTCCGCGAATTTTTCCTTTAATTGCAGAACCCGTATCTTGTGCAAACATTGCTTTTGAATGGTTTTTTGTATCTACAAACAACATGGCTCCATAAGGAATAAAATATGGGTCAACAGCAAGGGAACGCCCATCAACAAGCTCTGAACCATGTGCACCAATCACTGCGTTTTCATAATTTTCTTGAAAAAATATATAAGATTTATTCACACTTAAAATGTCATGAGCTATACTTTCGTTTCTTTGTAAAAAAGATTTTGTATCACTACCTTTTCTGATATAGCCTTTTTGCAACATATACTTACCAAGAGACTCATACGGTTGGTTATTCTTTGCCGAAAATTTTACATGAGCATATTTACCATCGGTTAATTTTAACATTCCACTACCTTGAATGTGCAAAAAGTATAAATCCACAAAATCATCAACCCAAAAAATTTCAAGACCTCTTCCATTAAGAGCACCATCATTAATCTGTTTTCTTGTGTAATAAGGACCACTACCAAGTTCCGGCGGTTTTTTATAAATTGGGTATCTGTATTGTGCCGTTCTCACTCTGCTGGCATTAAGTGTTGGATAATAATAACCTGTAAAAAGTCCTGAATTTGTTTTAACTTCATCATCACCAATTAAATATGGGGTAAAATTTTGTATAAAATAATTACGAATCTGAGCATCACTTTTTTCTTGCAATAAAGCGATTTCCATACATATTTTTTTTAAATCCGCTATAGTACCAATTTGCAAGATTTGAGATCTAACAGGTGTTTGATCTTGTTGGAATTTTACTCTCTTACAAACATTTTTGTAACCCTGAGCAACATCGTACCAATTTTCCCTTAAAAAACCATTAATGGTTTTGCAGTCAGATTTAATAATATAAAAATTATCTTTATAAAGAAAATCAGGGTTATATAATCTATCATTATGTAAGTTTTTTTTAATAAACTCTTTTCTGGATTGCCCCGCGTTGTATTGTTCATTGTTGGCAACAACATAGGCAATATTATCTCTACGAATAACAACTTTATTCTCTGGAATGAAACCATTTTGTTTTTTACTTGCAAACATATTGGAAGATCGATATTTAATATCGTCTTCTTGTAAAGAAAATGCAATATTATTGGGAACGGTGTTAATTAAATCATTACCAATATAAGACTTTTCATATGGTTTTTGGTTTGTAACATCTTGTTGTTCAGATGCCAAACAAAAAACTGAAATTAGAAGATATAATATTTGAAATATCATTATATATCTTTATAAGTTAGTTATCACTTTACAATTTGAA
Source organism: Alphaproteobacteria bacterium (assembly GCA_030830305.1). Lineage (GTDB taxonomy): Bacteria > Pseudomonadota > Alphaproteobacteria > Rickettsiales > Deianiraeaceae > CAJQOT01. The sequence continues at coordinate 6,049 of JAURNI010000051.1, forward strand.
ATTGTAAAGTTTTATTTTGCAAGAAAATTTTTATTCTTGATTTTTCAAAAACAATTATATATTAATACCCATTGATTTTATGAATGAAGAATGTCAGGTCGTGTTGCTGTAATAGATGGTCTTCGTACTCCTTTCATTAAGGCTGGTGGTTTACTAAAAAATACAACTGCTGTAGAACTTGGTGTTGCAATCACCAGTGAATTAATTGCAAGATATCCCTTTATTACAAATCATATTGCAGAATTTATTACAGGAAATGTTGCACAACCCGGAAATGCTGCTAATATATCAAGGGTAATAGCACTACAATCGGGCATTGAAAAAGAAATTCCTGCTTACACTGTTCATCGAAACTGTGCATCTGGTATGGAGGCAGCTTCTCAAGCAATGCTTAAAATTCGTGCAGGAGAAGGACACTTATATTATGCCCTTGGTGTAGAATCAATGAGTAACATACCACTTCTTTTCAAAAAAGAAACTCAAACACTTTTTGAAAATGTTTTTAAAGCAAAAACATTTGGGCAAAAATTGCAATCGTTTTTAGCATTCCGTCCACAACACTTTTCACCTGAAATTGGCATTAAACTTGGTTTAACAGACCCTGTCTGTAATATGCTTATGGGCGTTACAGCAGAAAACATTGCACAAGATTTCTCCATTTCAAGGCAAGAACAAGATGAATTTGCAACAAAAAGTCATAATTTAGCGGAAAAATCAACGACGTTAGGTATCTTTTCAGAAGAAATTTCTCCGATATTTTCAAAAGAAATAAACTCGCTTCTTTCACAAGATGATGGAATACGCAACAATCAAACAGTGGCAGCACTTGCAAAGCTTAAACCTTTTTTTGTAAAAGATAATGGAACTGTTACCGTTGGAAATTCATCTCAAGTAACAGACGGTGCTTGCGGTTTAATTTTGGCTTCTGAAAATCTTACAAAAAAACTTGGCATTAAACCGCTTGGATACATCAAAGATTCCACATACGCCGGCTGCGATAACACTCGCATGGGTTTAGGCCCTGTATTTTCAACATACAAACTCCTTCAAAAACATAATATACAACTTCAGGATTTTGATCTCCTTGAAATTAACGAGGCATTTGCTGCACAGGTTATTGGTTGCATTAAAGCAATGGACAGTCAATCGTTTTTTGATAAAAACCTTCATGGAAATAAAAAACTTGGTTCATTTGATATATCGAAGTTAAATGTCAATGGTGGGGCAATTGCACTTGGACACCCAGTTGGTGCAACAGGAACGAGACTAATTCTACATACCCTTAAAGAATTAAAAAGGAGAAACCTACAAACCGGACTTGCCACACTTTGTATTGGCGGCGGACAAGGAGGAACTTTCATTTTAGAAAACGAATAATGCAAACTTCATACACAAATATTGAGTGCGTAATCAAAAATAACCTTCTACATATTGTTTTTGAAAACCGAGGACTCTCAGTTAACACATTATGTTCTACAACACTGGAAGACTTAGACACTATTTTATCTAATGTCTCAATGAATGGAGATATTGAAGGTGTTGTTTTTCAATCAAATAAACCGAATTGTTTTATTGCAGGTGCGGATATTAATGAAATTAAACAAATTTCCGATGCTCAAGACGCATACGCAAAAGCAACGGTTGGTCAAAGTATTATTAATAAAATTTCTAAACTTAATATTCCAACCTATGCAATCATTGACGGCGCCTGCATGGGTGGAGGCTTAGAGCTTGCTCTTGCATGTGATATTCGAATTGCAACAACAAACCCTAAAACAAAACTAGCACTTCCTGAAGTTAACTTAGGTTTTATCCCTGGATTCGGCGGAACACAAAGATTACCACGCACAGTAAGTCTTACAAACGCACTTGATATGATACTTACAGGAAAATCAGTTGACGCAAAAAAAGCAAAGAAAATAAAACTTGTGCATGATATTTGCCATCAGAATCAAGTGTATGATATACTAAAAAACATACACAGTAAAGTGTTTGAAACAAAAGGAAAAATCTTACAAAAATACAAATACAAACCATCTTTTTTAGAAAAAAATTTTCCAAGTCTGATTTTTTTCTTTGCAAGAAAAAGTGTTATGAAAACTTCAAAAGGTCACTACCCCGCTCCATTAAAAGCAATTGATGTAATTGAAAAAACTTTAAAAAAAGATATCAAAAAAGGCCTTGAAATTGAAGCTAAAGCATTTTCAAAACTTGCCTCTTCTGATATCTCAAGAAATCTTGTTACCTTGTTTTTTACAAATGAGTCACTTAAAAAAGAATACAACACAGAAGTTGATAATATTGAATTTGCAACTATCCTTGGTAGCGGTGTGATGGGTGGTGGGATTGCTTTTGCACTAAACAATGCCGGTTTTCGTGTAAGAATGAAAGACATTTCAAAAGAAGCACTTACCCTTGGCTTTAAACAAGTTAAAGATTACTACAAATCTCTTGTTAAGAAGAAAAAAATATCTCAATATCAAGCTGATGTCAATACCTCTCAAATTACATCAACAACTTCTTTTGATGGAATCAAGTTTTCGGATATTATAATTGAAGCTGTTGTAGAAGACCTCACAATCAAACATACTGTGTTGCAAGAACTTGAAATGCACCTTAAAAAAGACTGTATTATTGCCACAAATACCTCATCGTTAAAAGTAACGGACATTGCACAACTACTTACAAGGAAAGAAAATGTTGTAGGAATGCACTTTTTTAATCCTGTTAATAAAATGCCGCTTGTTGAAGTTGTAAGAACTCACGACTCAAGTACAAAAGCCATTACAAAAGTTATACAGATTGCAAGAAAATGTGGAAAAGTTGCAATTCCGGTTGGAGACTGTAACGGTTTTGTTGTAAACAGAATTCTCTTACCGTTTATGAATGAAGCATTGTTTTGCCTAGAAGAAAGTGGACAAATTTCCAAAATTGATAAAACTCTTAAAGATTTTGGAATGCCAATGGGTGCATTTGAACTTGCAGATGAGATTGGTCTTGATGTTTGCTATAAGGTTTCCAAAATTTTATATTCATCATACGGAGAACGAATGAAACCGGCACAAACATTGGAAAGAATGTTTAAACAACTTAAACTGCTTGGTAAAAAGGGCGGTATAGGTTTTTACAAAAAAGGCAAAGAAAATAAATCTTTAGAATTCATTCAAGGTAATATTCACGAAAGTGAAATTTTGGATCGTACAATTTTAATAATGGTCAACGAAGCTGCAAGAATTTTAGAAGAAGGATATATTAAAAACCCGCACTATCTTGATATGTGCATGATTATGGGTGCCGGATTTCCAGCCTTTCATGGTGGAATTCTAAAATATGCCGATTCACTAACACTTGAAACGGTAAATAAAAAACTTACAGAACTTGCAGAAAAACATGGGGAAAGATTTATTCCATGTAATTTAATTACAAATCTTGCAAAAGAGAAATCCAAATTTTATGAAGTTTTTAAATTATAAAAATGCTTACATTACTTATTTTAGTTACATCACTTGCATTAATTTCAATCGTTTTTGTTACTCTTTATAGTCGCCTTTCTGCAGTTATTGTTGCAGTTGCGTTAAATGGTCTATTAATGCTAATTTCATATAAAATTCTGTATTTCAGCATACCTGTTTCCATTATTTTTCTTTTACCATTTATTAGAAAATACCTTATAACAGTTTTTATTTTGAAATTAATTCGCAAAAAAAACCTTCTTCCGCAAATCTCTGAAACAGAAGAAGTTGCATTAAATGCAGGTAATGTTTGGGTTGAAAGTGAATTTTTTACTGGAAAACCTAATTTTATTAGGATTATCAAAGAACCATATAGTGAAATTTCAGATGAAGAACAAAGGTTCCTTAATAATGAAGTTGAAGAGCTATGTAACATGGTTACAGACCAACAAATTCATGAACTTCAAGATTTACCGCATAATGTTTGGGAATATATTCGTAAAAAAGGTTTTTTTGGTATGATTATCCCAAAACGCTATGGCGGACTTGAATTTTCACCAATTGCACAAAGTAAAATTGTTGCCAAATTAGCAACAAGGTCTCAAGTTCTTTCAATTACAGTAATGGTGCCAAATTCGCTCGGGCCTGCAGAGTTATTATTAAAATACGGAACCGCAAAGCAGAAATCTTATTATATTCCACGCCTTGCAAAGGGTGAAGATGTTCCATGTTTTGCTCTTACGGAACCAAACGCCGGCAGCGATGCTGCGTCTATATCCTCATATGGTGAGGTATTTCAAGCACAGGACGGTCGTCTTAAAGTTCGTTTAAATTTTCAAAAAAGGTATATTACTCTTGGTGGAGTTGCAACATTAATTGGGCTAGCATTTTAAATTAAGTGACCCACGAAACCTTTTACCAAGCGGTGTTCAAACAGGCATTACCTGTGCGTTACTTAAAAGTGATGCAAAAGGGCTGACAAGAGGACGCAGACACAAACCAATGGGAGTACCGTTTATAAATTCTCCACTCTGGGGAAAAGATGTCATTATTGATGTCGAAGATGACGTTATTGGCGGTATGCGTGGTGTTGGAAGTGGTTGGAAAATGCTTATGGAATGTCTTGCTGTTGGAAGAGGTATATCCCTACCTGCAATTTCATACGGTGGCTCTATTCTTGCATCTTATGTTTCAATGTTTCATGCAAATGTACGCAAACAATTTGGTTTACCTCTTGCAAAATTTGAAGCAATTCAAGAAAAACTGGCGGATTGCTTTGCAAAAACATATGCAATTGATGCAATGCGTACATTTGTCGCTTCTGCTGTTGGAGTTGGACATACTCCGTCCGTTGCAAATGCAATTGTCAAATATCATGCAACTGAACACTCAAGAGATGTAATCAATCATGGAATGGATATTCTTGCCGGTTCAGCAATTTGTATGGGTGAAAATAATCTGCTTGCAAACCTTTATTTGGCATCTCCAATTGGTATTACTGTTGAGGGTGCAAATGTTTTAACACGAAGTTTGCTGCAATTTGGTCAAGGTATTATTCGTTGCCACCCGTTTTTATTGAAACAAGTGTATGCAATTAAAAATAATGATTTATCATCATTTGACAAAAACTTCTGGCAGCATGTGTATTCTTTTACAAGTAATGCTGTTAGAACATTTGTTTTAACATTATCATGTGGAAAATTTTCAAGACCAATACCAATTAATATTGTACAAAAATATAATGCCAAATTAAACTATATTTCCACACGATTTGCATTACTTGCAGACTATGCTCTTATAACATACGGCGGAGCACTCAAAAGAAAGGAATTTTTATCATCGAGGTTTGCAGACATCTCATCTTATTCATTTTTAATTACATCTGTTTTAAAAAAATTTACATCTCATGGATTCAAAAAAGATGAACAACCGATTGTTGAATATATTTGTGATTTGTACCTCTACAAAATTCAGGAAGCATTTGAACAAATTTCTACAAATATTTCAAGGTCAAATCCACTAGGATCTTTCCTAAATCTTTGTCGTGCATTTTCTAGGAAAAAAATTGTGCACAATCACTTACAATTTAAGAATATTGAAAAAATACTGAAATATTTTACAGAAAATGATACAATTTCACGCGAAGAAATTTTTATACCGTCAAACAAAGATGAACAATTAAATAAACTCTTCGTTGCATTTACTCAAGGAAAAATTGTTCTACCAATAGAAAGAAAAATTAAAGAAAGTGGATATAAATCTCCACAAGATGCCCTTCAAGCCGGTGTAATTAAACAAGGAGAATTTGATGAAATTCAAAGTTATACCAAACTTTGTAATGAAATTGTACAAGTAAATCACTTTGAGTTAAAGTCATTCATTGACAATGAAAATTAAAAATATTTTAACAATTGCTTTAACAAAGCGTGTTTTACTTGCAATTGAAAAACTAATTAACTTAAGGTGTTCAATTAAAGGGATTGAAAATATTCCAAAATCAACATCAATGATTTTTGCACCAAATCACTTTACAAGGTTTGAAACTTTTGTTGTACCATACTTTCTTAATAAAATACCAGATTTAAAATTTTGTAGATCTCTTGCGGACTCATCTCTCTTTACTTCATACCTTGGAAAATATCTTCGCAATCTTCAAACCATCTCAACACATGACGAAAATCGCGATAAAACAATAATATCAGATCTCTCCGAAAATCAATACAACTGGGTTATATACCCAGAAGGAATGATGGTTAAAGACAAGCAACGCGAAGTTAAGCAGGGATTTTTTCAAAATCGCTTAAGTATAAAAACTGGTACTGCGGTACTTGCAATGAAGGCCGAGTTTGCAAGACAAGAAAAAAACAATACAAATCCTGTGTGTATTATTCCCGTAACCATAAGTTATATTCCTATTTATCCACAAGAAAATAAAATACTTTCCATTGTAAAGAGATTCACACATAAAATACCAAAAAGACTCGAAGAAGAATTACTTGTTGAGGGTGCACTATTGTTAAATTCAAAAATTATAATACACTTTCATAAGCCAATATATATTGCAGATTATATCATTAAAGATCTTTACATTCATAAATTATTTAATCTTTCAAAAGAAACATTGGAAAAAACCAAAATTTCCAAATACCGCATTCCAATTGCAATGAAAATTGCCGATGAAATTTATAAACATGCCCAAATTACACATGAACATATTATATCTTTACTTTTAAAAAACCTAGAAAAAAACGAACAAATTGCAAAAGAAAGATTACCGTTTTTAATTATAACTTGCGTTTTAGAACTCAAAAAACACTCAAATATCCAAGAATTTTGCGAGAACATCAAAGGCGAACAACTGTTTAAGTATATAATAGGAAATATTGCGGAAATTAATCAATTTTTAGCACTACTACAACAACAAAAAGTTATAAAAATAACAAAAGATTTCATTAATACGGAAGAGGCATTTCACCATGAATACAACTTCAACACGGTACGTGTAGAAAATATCTCAAAAATTTTTCTAAATGAATTATCGTATTTTACTAATACAGATATCATCGCCAAAGCTGTTCTAAAGATGCAAAACCACGAAATAATGAAGTTGTGCTTTAATAATATTGAAGAATCGTACTCCATTCAACATAAAATAACATTTAATGAATCACATTCAATTCAAGTTCAATACGGCAAACCATTCTTTATGGAGGGAAAAAACAACCGTGCTATTTTATTAATTCATGGTTATAAGTCCTCCCCTGCAGAAATGAAAGAAGTTGCAGAATTTCTTAATAAAAAAGGTTCAACATGTTATGGTGTACGCATGGCAGGGCACGGAACTTCACCATTTGATATGGCAAACACAACACATGAAGATTGGATTAATTCATGCGAAATTGCATATAATATACTTAAACTTCATTTTGAACAAATTGATATATGCGGATTTTCAACCGGTGGTTTAATTGCAATGCAACTTGCACAAAAATATAGTGTTCATACAATTACACTAATAAACAGTGCACTAGAATTATGTGATGTCCGTTTCCGTTTTGTTAAATTTGCAAGTTTATGGAGTGATGTTGCTTCAAAAGTTTCCAAAAACCACAAAGGTTATATTCAAGATACGCCATTTTATCCTGAAACAAATTATTCAATAAATCATTTTTCCTCAATGAGGGAACTTTCAAAATTAATGGAAAAATGCAAAAATAGCTTGAATAAAATTACCTGCGATACTTTAGTATTACAGTCCGATTCAGACCCCGTTGTTCAACCAAAAAGTGGAAAAATTATCTACGAAGGAATACAATCCAAAACAAAACTCTTGGAAACAATACCATCAAATGAGCATGTTATTACACGAGGCAAAGAGTTTAAAAAAATACAGGAAATTGTTGCAAGATTTCTAATTTAGTTATTTTATCAAATAATTAGTATTTTTTTCCTGAACTAATAAAACTTTTGGCGTATGTCCAATGGCGCTTTGTCTTTCTACAATGCCATAAGCACAAATAATTATTCTGTCACCTTTTTGTACTTTTCTTGCAGCTGCTCCATTAATACAAAACTCACCTATTATTTTAACAGGTACTGCATAAGTTGCAAAGCGTTCTCCATTATTGATATTATAGATTTCAACTTTTTGATAAGGTAAAATTTCTGCTTCTTTAAGAATGTTTTCATCAATAAAAATTGAACCTTCGTAATCAATTTCAGAATTTGTAACAATTGCTCTGTGAATTTTTGATTGCAGAATGTATATTTGAGTTGTCATACAAATTTAATTACTTCTTTTTGCATATAGCTTTGTAATGCTTTCGGTATTGTAATTGTACCATCAACATTCTGATAGTTTTCAAGAATTGCTACCAGTGTCCTTCCAACGGCTAAACTGGAACCGTTAAGTGTGTGAACAAAAGTTGTGGAATTTTCCCCTGCTTTCTTATAACGAGCCATCATTCTTCTAGCTTGAAATGAGCCCGTGTTAGAAACCGAGGATATTTCCCTGTATTTATTCTGGGAGGGAACCCAAACTTCGATATCATAAGTTTTTTGTGCTGTGGCACTAATGTCTCCACTACATAAAATAACAACACGGTACGGAAGTTCTAGCTTTTGTAAAACTCCTTCAGCAGTGTGAAGCATTTTTTCATGCTCTTGTTGTGAAGTATCCTCGCTTGCAATTGTTACAAGTTCAACCTTAAGAAACTGATGTTGGCGAATCATACCAACTGTATCCCTTCCTGATGAACCGGATTCACTTCTAAAGCAAGGGGTTGCTGCTGTCAGTCGTAAAGGAAGTTCGTGTTCTTGCAGAATTTTTCCTGCAACCATATTGGTCAATGAAATTTCTGAAGTTGAAATTAAGTACCTTCCGTCTGTTGTTTTAAAGAAATCCTCTTCGAACTTTGGTAATTGTGCTGTTCCAAAACATGTGTTTGCATTGACCAAAAGCGGTGGTGAAACCTCTTCGTATCCATTTTGAGCATTATGTTCTAACATAAAATTCTTAAGAGCTCTTTCCAAGCGGGCAAGGTCTCCTTTTAAATATACGAATCTTGAACCTGAAACAGCTGATGCAGTTTCAAAATCCATTTGGTTGATATTTACACCAAGTTCATTGTGTGGTTTTGGTGTAAAATCAAATTTTGGCAAAGTTCCCCATTTTTTAATTTCAACATTATGCTCTTCACTCGTTCCATTTGGAACGCTTTTTTCTAACATATTCGGCAACATGACAACAATGCCGTGAATTTCTTCTTCAATTTTTGTAAGCTGTTCAAGTAAATTCGGCAGCTCTTCTTTAATTTTATTAGATTCCTCCAAAAGAGTGTTAACATCAAGCTTTTGAGATTTCGCAACACCAATTTCTTTCGCAATTTTATTCCTTTTTGCTTGCAAATTTTCAGATTTTTCAATTAATTCCAGTCTACAGTGTTCAAGTTTCTCAATTTCAGAAAAGTTGAAATCGAAGCCTCTTTTTTGAAAAGAATTAGAAAATTCAACTTTATGTTGTAAAAACCATTTAGCATTGAGCATTAATCTACACAATATTAACATAATAGAATATAAATATTAAAAATTATATGTCAAGTGCATATATTTTCCTTGACTTTCTGAAAAGTACATTTATTACAAACCCGGATTTTTTCCAGCTTTATGACACAAAAAAAACCAGCTCCAGTTAAACCAGCACAACCTACAAAAAAGAAGTAATGTATTAAAACCTGTTTTATATTTTAGAATATTTTAACATGTTTTTTGCATCTTCTTCCTGTATGGAATGAGTACCATGCCTTTTGCAATAAAAGGCATGGGTTTTTATGATTCGCAGATACGAATATCTTTAACCAGTAACTCCAGATTTTCACTTCCATTCCATTTATTTAGGTACACTTCGCATATTATATCGATTTTACTCTTTTCAAGGCTTAATAAGTTATCTTCAGTAAAATTTGCAAAAAAATTAAAAAATATTCCCTTTGCAACAACCCCCGAATCATCGATTAATATTAAAAACAAATGAGTTTGTCCCCTACGCTGCCAAAATGAAATTTCAACATCGCGCACAATAAAACTTGGCTTTATATTTCCCTGACCAAAAGGTTTAAGCTTTTGAATTTCGTTATAGAAATCCATTGTGATGGCGGAAAGTGATATTTCACAAGTATACTGTAAAATTTTAAATTTTGAAAACTTTCTTACCTTTTCTGTAATTTCTGCATAAAAAAACTCTTGTAGTTCAGTTATTTTATCTAGTAAACAAGTAAAACCCCCTGCCATTTCATGTCCTCCACCTTTAATAAGCAGTCCGTTTTTTACTGCAAGATTAATCACCGAACCAATGTCTACACCAATAATAGACCTCGCTGATGCTTTTATCACCCCTTCTAATTTTGAATATACAATTGCCGGTTTATTGTATTTATCCTTTAAGCGAGACGCTAAAATACCAATTACTCCTTGATGATACCCCTCACTTCCAACAAAAACAAAACCGTCATTGGAAAAATCTTTTAGCTCAAGTTCTGCAATAGCATCTTCTTTCATCTTACGTTCAATTTCACGGCGCTCAATATTGAGTTCATAAAGCTTTCTTGCAAGTTTTAGAGCCTCACCATAATTTTCCTCCGTCAGAAGTTTTGCTCCCAAGCTTGCATCTCCTATTCTTCCACCTGCATTAATACAAGGACCAAACACAAAACCGAATGTTTGTTCGTCAAAATCTGTAATTCCAGAAACTTCTTTCAATGCACGCAAGCCTATATTTTCCCACTTTGCAAGTAATTGCAACCCGGTTGAAACAAATGCTCTGTTTAAACCTTTTAATTGCATGACATCGCAAACAGTTCCAAGTGCAACAAGTGGTAAAAGCTCCATGATTTTTGGTTCATAGATATTATTTTCTTGAAAAAACCCTATTTTTCGTAAATAAGCATTTAAGGCAACAATTAACATGAACGATACCCCGGCCCCACAAAGATATTTTAATGTAGTTGTTTCATCAAGCCTGTTTGGGTTAATTACCGCAATGGATTTCGGTATTTTTTGCGTACCAAGATGGTGATCAATCACAATCGCATCCATACCGGTGTTGTGAGCAACCTCAAGCGGTTCAAAAGCAACAGTTCCACAATCAACTGTGATTAATAATTTCGTGCCGTTTTGTGCAATTTTAAGCATTGCTTCAATATTAGGACCATATCCCTCCAAAACACGATCGGGAATATAAATTTCACTCGTAACACCAATTGATTTCAAATAATTGTGAATGATAGCAGAAGATGTTGCTCCATCAACATCGTAATCTCCAAAAATTGTAACTTTTTCTTTATTTATAGTAGCCTTATACAACCTCTCAACAGCTTTTGGTACATCAAGTAAATGGTTTGGATCGGGCATTAAATTTTTAATTTTCGGCGAAAGGAAATCAGGAATTTCTTCATACCTCAAACCCGGTACAAGAAAAAGCAATCTTGCAAGAATATACGAAACACCATGTTCCACAATTATTTTATTGACAATCTCCTTAGAGTGTTCTTCCTCAACCCAAAAAGAGTTAAAAATTGAAAATCTTTGCATAATTTTTAAAATGATAGCCCTTGGAATTGACCCAGCTCTTAACCAAACTGGTTACGCTATAATAATGAAAAAGTCAAATGGAACAATTTTATTTGTGGAAGCAGGAATTATAAAAAATAAAATACAAAATGAATTTCCACAAAAATTATTAAATATCTTTAAACAGATTAATCAAATTTGCATACTTTATAAACCACAAGTTTGTGGCATTGAAGAAACATTTGTAAATATGAACCCCACTTCCTCACTTAAACTTGGAGCAGCACGCGGAGCAATCATTACTGCTATTGCGCATAACAATATTCCACTTTTTGAATATAGTCCAAATAAAGTTAAAAAAACCATCACAGGTGCAGGAAAAGCGGAAAAATCTCAAGTTGAATTCATGATTAAACGACTAGTTTTTGGAACTCCTGAAAACCTTTCCAGCGACGAATACGATGCTATTGGTATTGCACTTACATGCTTATGCTTTGAAAAATAAAATATATCTTATAAATTTTTTAAGTAATCTTTTGCAAATTCAATTTGTTTTTTTACTTGTTCAAAACCGGTACCACCGAAAGAATTACGCCTTGCAACAACATTTTCAATTTTGATAAAATCAAAGATATCTTGCTCAATTTCCGGTTTAATTTCCTGCAATTCTACAAGAGAAAGTTCCTCAATTTTTAACTCTTTTTGTATTGCAACAGCAACAACCCTACCTGTAATATGGTGGGCATCTCTAAATGGGATATTCAATTTTTGCACAAGATAATCTGCAAAATCCGTTGCGTTTGAATACCCTTCGCCTGCCATTTGCCTCATTTTTTTTGTATTGAATGTAATATCATTTACAATTCCATCAAGAACACGAAGGCAAATTATAATTGTTTCTGCAGAATCAAATAATGGCTCTTTATCTTCTTGCATATCTTTTGAATATGCAAGCGGTAGCCCTTTCATTGTTACAAGAAGAGAATTAAGATTACCAACCAAACGACCAGATTTTCCACGAAGAAGTTCTGCAGCATCTGGGTTTTTTTTCTGTGGCATAATGGAACTACCTGTTGAATAGGAATCCGAAAATTTAACAAACCCAAAAGCAGTTGTGGCAAATAAAATCATTTCTTCTGCGAATCTGGAAATATGAATTCCGATTCGGCTTGCAAGATACATAAAATCCATGGCAAAATCACGGTCAGATACGGCATCAAGTGAATTTCTTGTTGAACTTTGAAAACCTAAATCTTGAGCAGTTTGGTTACGGTTAATATTGTATGTTGTTCCGGCAAGAGCTCCGGAGCCAAGCGGACATTCTGATGAAAAATGACTAAGAAAACTCTGCGAGATAGTTAAATCTCTTTTAAACATTTCAAAATATGCAAGAAGATAATGAGCAATAGATACCGGCTGTGCAATCTGAAGGTGTGTAAACGCCGGCATTATATCGTACACATGCACTTCCGCTTTCTTTAAAAGCGAATTTAAAACATTATTAAGCAATATATTTGCTTCTTTTGTTTTTTCAATTGTAAAGAGTTTAAAATCTGTGGCAACCTGGTCATTTCTTGACCGAGCAGTATGAAGTTTTTTACCTGTTTCACCAATTAAACCTATTAAGCGATTTTCAACATTCATGTGAATATCTTCCAAATCTTCAGAAAAATTAAAAGAATTTGAGGATATTTCTTCCAAAATTTGGATTAATCCATTTTGTATTTTGGAAAAGTCCTCATGCGTTATAATGGATTGGGACGCAAGCATTCTTGCATGAGCAATCGAACCTTGTATATCTTGAGTATAGAGGTTTTTGTCAAAAGATATGGAAGAGTTAATTGATTTCATCAATTGACTTGGGGGAACACTAAATGCCCCTCCCCACATTTTATTTGGCATTTAATTAAAAACCAAATTAACCTTGGCGTGCTTTGAAACGAGGCTGAACTTTATTAATTACATAAACCCTGCCTTTTCTGCGAACAAGTTGACAGTTTTTATCACGAGTTTTTGCACTTTTTAAAGACGATAACACTTTCATTTTATTTCTTAAACTTAATGTTTAATAAAAGGATTTTTTTATTTGTCAAGCAATAGGGTGTAATTTTTCACTACACCCTATCAAAGTTTGTTTTAGAAGAAGTAAGAAACACCTACATTTGCAGAAAAGTAGTTTAAGCTACCCTTAAGTTCGTCTGCACCAAGAGCAGATTTTAGTTCGTTGTTTTTGTAATTAGCTTTAGCTATGTTTGTGTAGCGTAAATCACCAAATACAGCAACATTTTGCGTTAAATACACTTTCGCACCACCTTTAAGTTGCATTGCAAAAGCATTCTTCAATTTTTGCGTTGCATCAACACCCATTCCAGAGGCATCGGTATCTGAAAAAGTCAATTGAGATTGAGCAAAACCTGCACCAATACCAACATAAGGTTTGATATTTTCACTTGCAACATTGAAATTATAAACCAAGTTAGCAAGCAAAATGTTTGATTTCATTTTAGAACCACTATCATCATTTGCTTTGGACGAACGAGTGTCATAAGAAAGTTCAAAAGACACATCTTGATAGTTATAACCAACTGCAGCACCAAAAACCGGAGCAGTTTTAAGTTTAACAGTATCGGTTATGGAATCAACTGTAGTTTTCGACTTTGAAGAAAATGTTGCACCACTATAAAGTGATGTGTAAACACCATTTTCTGCATTAGCAAACGCAGAAACAATCAAAGGAAGTAAGTAAAGAGATTTTTTAATCATAAAAAAGACTTTAAAAGTTATATTTTCATTCAAAAATTTTAAAAAACATTTTTGTCAAGTAAATAGATATTTTTACACTTCCACAATATACACAAACTGGTTTGCTATTCCAACGGATACTTTCAAGATATTCAATACAACTTTCTTCTGTTGGAAACTTTTTAAAAAGTTTTATCAAACTAGACATATATTTCAACTTAAATTATCTTTTTCTTGACAAAATAAAATATTTATTAGCTTTTCATTAAAACTTGGTATATGGTAAGGTTTATCTTCGTCACAGGTGGTGTTGTGTCATCTCTTGGAAAGGGTATTGCAACAGCAAGTATTGGTGCAATTTTAAAATCAATGGGTTATAGTGTATCATTAAAAAAACTCGATCCGTATCTAAATATTGATCCAGGTACGATGAATCCATCTGAACACGGTGAGGTTTTTGTAACGGAAGACGGTGCGGAATGCGATTTAGACCTTGGTCATTATGAACGCTTTACACAAATTACAACAACAAAGGAAAATAATATAACTTCTGGGAAGATTTATCAAACACTTATTCAAAACGAAAGACAGGGGAAATATCTTGGTAAAACAGTACAAACAATTCCACATGTCACAGATTTAATTTCCCAATTTATTATAAATAACCCAAAACGATCAGATTTTATCATCTGCGAAGTTGGTGGAACAGTTGGAGACATCGAAGCTCTGCCATTTTTTGAAACAATAAGACAGATTCGTCAAAAATACAAAAATAAAACAATGCTTGTACATTTAACTTATGTGCCGTATTTAGCTACCTCAAAAGAAATCAAAACAAAACCAACTCAACATTCTGTAAAAGAATTAATGTCAATCGGTCTTGCGCCCGATGCTCTTCTTTGTAGATCTTCTTTACATATTGGAAAAGAAAATAAACGCAAAATTGCACTTTTTTGCAATGTTGAACAAGATGCGGTGTTTGAAGGGCTTGATGTTAAATCTATTTACGAAATACCGCCACTTTATATTGAACAAAACATGCATGGTGTAATTATGCAACACTTTGGTATTGAAGAATTTCCTATACCAAATCTTGAGCACTTCAAAAATTATTCACAAAAACTAATTCAGGTAAAAAAAGAAAAACAAAAAGTTACAATTGCGGTTATTGGAAAATACACAAATCATGCAGATTCTTACAAGTCAATATGTGAAAGTTTGGAACATGCGTGCGTATCACTTGAAAAATATGCAGAAATTGTATGGATAGACTCGGAAGAATTCACACACAAAGAGCCAACAATTGAGGATCTTAAAGGTGCCTCATGTGTTATAATTCCCGGCGGTTTTGGAGTTCGTGGCATTGAAGGAAAAATCAAATGGGCAAAATTTTTAAGGGAAAACAACATTCCAACGCTTGGAATTTGCCTTGGTATGCAAGTTATGGTAGCTGAATTTGCACGAAATGTTCTTGGTATTGCAGACGCAACATCGGCGGAGTGGTCAAATACGGGAACAAAAATAATTGATATCATTGAACAATTTGAAAAAGACGGTAAACTTGAAAAACGCTCACACACAACAGAGCTTGGTGGAACTATGAGGCTGGGTTCCTACACAACATATATTACAAACAAAAGTACGCTTGCATACAAAATATACGGCGAAAAATGTACAGAAAGACACAGACACAGATACGAAGTTGATATTACATACAAAGAAAAATTTCAACAACATGGTATGTTATTTTCTGTTATATCAACGGATAACCTTCCCGAAATTGTTGAAATAACAAATAACCAATTTTTTATTGGAGTGCAATTTCATCCAGAATTTAAATCTGTATTTAATAAAGTATCACCGTTATTTAAAGCACTAATTATGAGTGCTCTATAGAAGCAATAATGGCAACAATACCACACCAAACCCAAATTTCCACAAAGATTTCACCGAAGATGATTTCTTAAACTTGATTTGAGGCTCCAAAATTGAACCATACACATCAATTTCAAAAGACAGCAAACCCTGCTTACTACCGCCAAATGTAGTTACTTTAAATGCATCTTTTAGAAGTGGTAACTCGTTAAGAAATTCTATTTTTGACGGAGTATAAAAAACCTTAGTTTGTGTTGTAAAATTATCGGTAAAAATTTTACCGGTAAAAAACATCGTATGTTTTTGATCTTGCACTTTGATTCTTTTAAATTTTAGGATATGATTTTGTAAAATTGCATTTATTTTGACTTTTTCCGGTCTAAATTTAAATTTCTCGGAAGACATACGAAAATTCTTCAAATACCCAAACCATGTTACAGAACCGTCATCATTTCTGTCTCCGTTAAGATTTAAACTTCCGGATTGTATTAGTTTACTTTCACCTGTCACTGCAGATATCAAAGACTTAATATCCGGTATTTCTATAAAAATACCTTGCTGTTTTTCAGATGATACCTGTTGCTGTTTTTCTGAAAAATAATGAAATCTGATTATATTGGAATCTAAAAGCATACTTTCCATATTGCCACTTTCAATTTTTGTATCTAAGTCAAACGATGTTTGCAAATTCTGAAAAAATATTGCATTTTTAACATGAACACCTAACTGCAAATTTTTAAAACCTCCATTCATAAATTTGTTTTGTGATTTTTCTTGATGGAGCTTTGATATTATTTCATGCAAAACTGGTATATTAACACTTTGACCTTTTATTGTTAAATTAGCATTTTGATAATTAATACTAAAGTCATTATCTGCAAATTTTATTATTGGCAAGTCAATGTTGTGTAATTGAAAATTATCCTGCAATGAAACTTTCATAGATTTTAACCATAACAGTATATTGTTATTTTTTTTAATTTTTGCACTAAATTTAACGAAATTTTGTTCAATTTCTGTTTCCGTTTTAATTGCATTGATATCAAAATACTGGTTAGTAAAATTATTTAATTTTAAATCTGCTTGTATATTTTGATTTTTATATTTCATAACGTTCATGACTGCACCAGCTGGTAATTCATTAAGAATTGTTTGTAAGTTACTTAAGTTTGCTACAACATTAAAACTTGAACATTTTAAAATATCTTTACAGGATAAATCTAATACAATTGCTGCTTTTGCAGAGGACTTCGCGGAAAGCAATGTAGTATATTTTTGCAAATCGTGTTCCGGGAAGAAAATATTTGCAATTGAAAGAGGTGATCCAAGTAACTCACAATCAATATTTAATATCCTATGATTAACACCAACAGTTAAGTTTTTAATATCATTACCAATTGAGTTTGCTTTTTTCACTAAAACAGTAGTATTGTGAGCGTTAACATCAACAAGACCATAAGCATTTTGTATAGGAGCAAAGAATTTATTATACTCAAACTCAACATCTTCAAACGCTACTTTCACGGAAATATCTTCTTGTTTTTGAATTGGAAGATGAATACCTACCAAAACATCTCTTACTAAGCCACTTTTAATTGATACCGAAAGGTATTTCGTTAGTTCCTTAAAATGGGTTTTGTTAATTAATGACCAGGGAATCAATTGTTGTAGTTCATTAACTTGGAAATTCTTGGCTACAACTGAAATATCTTGCTTTTCTTTCGAAATATTCACAGTAAAAAATGCTTTTCCACCATAATTAATAGAAACTTCTGGTAATGATACTTTAATAAAACCGTTTCTTGTCTCACCATAAATTGTAGAATTTGAAACATTAATTTTTTGTGGAATATAATGTGATTTATCAAGTGATAACCCCTCGAATGAAATTCGGTAATCGGCATTTGAAAGATTTCTGGCATCAAATTCAACAAACCCATTAATTACATTAAAATGAATAAAATGAAATTTATTCTTTGTATGGGTATGAAATAAAGTTTCAGGAATGTTGCGAAACGAAATTCGTAACACTTGTGAATTTAATGCAACGTTTAATTTATAATTATCCTCCGTTGAAGCTGTACTTACAAGCAATGTATAACCTTTCTGATTTAAAACAAGTAGAGAATTTTTTAAGTGTATGTTATCATTATTTACATTTATGACAAAATTTTTTATTTCTATCTTTAATGCAGGAATTAGTGAATATAGCCTGGAAATTGAGCTTTTTTGGGTATTATCAGTACTATTTTCATTTTTAGCTGTTATAATATTCACAGCAAAGTTATTTATGGTAATTTTATACAACCTTCCATGAACTAAATCCATCAATGAAAAGTATATCTTCATACCAGCACCGTGTAAATTAATACCTTTGGTGTTCTTGGAAAATTTCTCAATAGTAATTGTGACTTTTTCATCAATAACCGTGGTATCAAGACCATGAACCTCAATTTTAGCAAATTCCATCATCTTATTAAAGGAAACCATGATAAACTTTTCCACTACAACTGGATTTGCCTTAATAAATACAAAAAGCAAAAATACTGAAACCAATGCAAGAAAAAAAATAAGGGTAAAAAACGCAATAATATGATATAAAAACCTTGCAAAAATATGCAAAATGTAATTGACAGCTTTCATAAAATTTGTTTTATTCTTTTTA
>JAURNI010000052.1 GCA_030830305.1 Alphaproteobacteria bacterium
ATTTATTTATGGTTTCGAACTTTATTTCGCTGCGTATTTTTTTTATAAAAATGACTTTAATTTTTTTGCTATATAGTTCCTTACTAAAGTCAAAAATATGTGTTTCCAATGTAGGGGAATGCTTTCCTTCAACCGTTGGTTTAATTCCGTAATTACTAATACTTTTAAATACAGTGCCTTCAAACTCCACAAAAGTTGCATACACTCCAAATGACGGCATAATTTTATTGTGTGGCGGTATAATGTTTGCAGTTGGAAAACCAAGAATACTTCCGGCAAGATTCATTCCGGAATGTACTGTTCCAATTATATGAAATGGAACGGTGGAAATTTTACTATAACTTTCAAAATCTCCATTTGAAATAAACTGTTTTAATTGTGACGAGCTAACTTTCTTTTGACCATTTGTTATTTTTTTAAGCAAATAAGCTTTGTACTGAAATTCTTTTTGCATATCAAGCAATACTTGTGCATTTGAACTTTGATTTTTACCAAATAAAAAATCCTCACCAACGATAATATTCCTAGTAATTTGAGAAATTTTTTCCAAAAATGCTTCTCCGCTTAAATTTACCAACTCTTCATTAAATTTAAGAATTAATAGATAGTCTATGCCAAAATTTTGAATAATACATTTTTTTTCTTCTGCAGTATAAATAAGTTTTTCTTCTTGACCAAAAAATACAAAAGGAAGCGGGTGAAATGTTAAAACTGCACTTTTTCTGTTTGCAGAAACTTCCATGCACTTATGAATTAATGCTTCGTGTCCAAGATGAATGCCGTCAAATTTACCAATGCAAAGCGCTTCAATTTGAGTTTTTGGAATATTATTGATCTCAAATTCTATTATTTTCATTTGATGGTTTTCATATTTTGTGAAATAGCGGCGTTTATAGGGCGAATATATAATGGCTCCGTATAAAGTGGCGGTTTTTGAAAAAGAAACCTTTCAATTAAGTTTTTTGCACTTGGCATTTGTGCATAATGCTTAGTTTCATTTGGTAAATTTATTCCAACTGTAATAAGGCTTTCCATTAAAGGTATTTCTTCAATTGGAATATGGAGTGCTTCTGTTATTGCCAATCCAAATTCACTAAAGATCTGAAAATAAACATACCCCTTTAAAGCTTGCACTGCAACTGCAGTTTGTTTTTTTGGCTTTGCAATAACAAAGCATTCTAATGTTGACACACCATACATTGGAATGCTATCAAAAAAAGACATTCCTTTTGCAAAAGCAATGCCTGCTCTGATACCTGTAAAAGCTCCAGGACCATGATTTACAACAACAGCATCAAGATCTCCAACCTTAATATCCGCTTTTTTAAGTAGTTTTTCTGTTGCCTGTGGTAAAAAATTCGAATGATTATTTTTTACCGTGTCAACATCTTCAAGGATATCGCCATTATGTAAACACACTGATGATATTCCAAAACATGTTTCAAATGCAATAATATTCATTACTTTTTTGACTAAATATTAACTTTGAGTTTATATTTTCCTAAAATATCAAGCATTTTACTTGACAACACCCGCCATTTTATTTATAAAGTTGGAAATGGTTATGCATCAGATGTCAGTCTTTAACATTGAGGATGAAATTTTGAAACTTAAACAGAAGAAAAATGCCATCATTCTTGCACATTACTATCAAGATTCCGAAATTCAAGACATTGCAGATTTCATTGGGGATTCATTAGAGCTTTCCAAAAAAGCAAAAGCTTCTAATGCAAAAATTATTATCTTTGCCGGAGTCCGTTTTATGGCTGAAGTTGCAAAAATACTAAACCCAGAAGCTAGAGTTTTTATTCCTGACCGCAATGCAGGCTGTTCTTTGGAAGATTCTTGTCAAGCCGAAGACTTAGCAAAATTCAAACAAAAGCACCCAAACCATGTTGTTGTGAGTTACATCAACTGTTCAACACATGTTAAGGCACTTTCAGATATTATCTGTACTTCATCAAATGCAGAAAAAGTTATTAACTCAATTCCAAAAGATAGACCTATTTTATTTGCACCGGATAGACACCTTGGAAATTATCTTTCCAAAACAATTGGTAGAAAAATGACCTTATGGAACGGATCTTGTATTGTGCATGAAAGATTTTCCGAAAAAAATCTTGTAAAGTTAAAAACTGCCAATCCGGACGCAAAAATCATTGCTCACCCTGAATGCCCTGAAGTTCTTTTAAAATATGCACATTTTATTGGTTCAACCTCAAAGCTTTTAAAGTACACCGAAGGCAATGGCGGCAAATTTATTGTTTTAACGGAACACGGTATTATTCACCAAATGAAAAAAGCGAACCCAAGTGCAGAATTTATCACAGTTCCGTATTTAGAAAGAGACGGTGTTACATGTATTAATTGCAACTCTTGCGAATTCATGAAAATGAACACGATGGAGAAAATTTATGATGTTCTAAAAAACGAAAAAAACGAAATAATAATTCCGGAAAAACTCAGGATTCAGGCAAAGAAATCCCTTGATGCAATGCTAGCAATTTCATGAACATTTGTATTTTTTGTATAAAATATTCACGAATGCACCAATACTAATAACAAGCCATGTAGTTTCTAAAATCATTGCTGCAATATTATGATGCACCGTAAGTGAGATTATTAACCCTGTAGAGCCAAAAGCATTTAGTAGTTGGTACATAATACCTGTTTTGATAATGCCAAAACTTGAAAGAAAATACGCTATAACGGTTAATACAGTTCCAATAACTCCAATAATGTTATAAATATCTGCATTCATACAGAAAGAGTGACAAAGTTTATTGTGCTATAATCCGCTCTTGTGAATTCGTTTTCTACAATGTAATTAATATGTTTTAAATGTACTTCCATTTCTCTATCAAGCTTAATAAAAACTTCTGCCAAAAGTTTTGCATCCATCAATGCCCCATGGAGTGTGCGTGATGTTGCGTCAATTTCAAATTTTTTACAAAGGGCATCAAGAGAAGCTCGCTCTCCTATGTATTTTTTTCTTACAAGAATAAGAGTATCGATTACCTCATTTTCAATTTTTGGCAAACCTGCACGCTCCAATTCTGTATTAAGGAATATAAGATCAAACGGTGCGTTGTGGATCACAAGTATTGAATCTTTAATAAAAGATAAGAAATCTTCTGCAACATTAACAAACTTCGGTTCATTTTTAACTTTTTCAAAAGTAATGCCGTGAACAACCTCTGCTTCCTTGTCCACCTCTCTTTCGGGGTTAAGAAATGTGTGATACACTCTTTCTGTAATACGATTATCGATAATTTCAATACAACCGATTTCAAGAATTCTATGTCCCTGTTTTACAAGAGTTCCAGTGGTTTCTGTATCAAGACAGATGTATCTTGTATTTGCCTTCATGATATTTCTTTTAAAAGATTAAAAGCTCTTTTTGTAAATGCTGCAATCATTATTTCAGAATTTTTCAGTATTAAAGAGGACAAAGTCAAATTTAAAACGGGATTTTGCAATTCAAAAGCAATTTCGTATGTTATTTCTGAACCTTCAATGCATGGTTTTATCTTCCATGAACTTTCAAGTTTTTTAAAAAATCTATCATTTGCATTGGTAATTAATACCGTATAATTTTCAGGATGAAGTTCAATATTTGAAATATAAGAAATTCTGAAGTTTTTAATCACTGTATGGTATTCAATAATCATTTCAGCCATAATTCTACTTATTGAAGCCTCATGAATATTAACTGCTGCACAATGTGGAACAAAACACGGATATTGCTCAACATTAATAACCATATTGTATATTTCTTGCGGTTGAAACGGTAATGTTTTTACAATTTTTTTATAAGGCATTTTTTTTGCAAAAATATTCAATTTTTTTATGAATCTTGCTGTTTGCAAAAGCTTGAATTGCTTCAAAGTATGTTCTTGGTAGAGGTTTTTCTTGAGATTGTGCAGAATCAACGAAAGTTTGTGGATGATATACATTTGTATCACACATTGCTGATGACAAAATTACAAGCAATAGATGATAAGGGTCAGCAATTGGTGATGGTGTTCTGTATTCTATTCTGTTGCCGAAATTTGAATTGGGTATCTTTGCAATACGAACTGCAACAGTACGGTTTTCAGTTCCCCATGTTGCATGTGTAGGAGAGTTCTTGTATTTTTCCACAAAACCACGATTTGCAATTCTATCATAACAGTCTGCTGTTGGACACGATAAATACATTGCACTGTTAACATTGGCAACAATATTTTGCAAAACTTTCATGAATGTTACATTGTTTAAAGAAAGTGGTGCAGTTGTATGTTGAGCAAATAGACAGATGTTGATTTGCATGCTTGATGGTGGCTGTTCTTGATTGTAAACCGCTTGAAGACTAATTTCAGTATTGTGCATTTTTGCAATGCGATTTAATTCATGCTGTATATAATAAAAAGCATCACTTGCTTCTAAAAATGAATGCAATGGAACTGTTGTTATTTCATATTGATGATGACCCAACTCGGTTTTAATCTCGTGTACAAAAGGAATGAGCGATATCTCGTGTAATAACAATTCCGATGGTTTAGATAAAAAATAGAATTCTAGCTCAAGACCAATGGTGCATTTAGTGATACTAAATTTTTTCAAAAAGCTTTTTTCCATGTTAAATATTGCGTTCCATATGGTTTTAGCACTAAACTGATTTAGTGGGTTTAGAAAGCGCAATACTTTTTCCCTTACCTTTAGCACAATTATTTAGTGTTTAATCTAATCCAATCATTTAACTCAACTGCTGGCGCACCACCGTTTTTTACTTGTATAGGTTTACCGTCTTTAAACAGAATAAGTGTTGGAATTGTGCGAATATTAAAAGATGATGCAAGATCCGGATTTTCGTCAACATTAACCTTGAAGAATTTTACAGATTGATTTTGCTGTGAAACGACATCTAGAACCGGCATAAGACGCTTACACGGCATGCACCATTCTGCCCAGAAGTCTACCATTACATAGCCATTCTGCTTAAGAACATCAACTTCGAAACTTTGTTCATTTGTTTGATTGACTGCCATAAAGTTAAAACAAAATTAATTTTTTATCACAAACTTACTACTGTTGCTGAAGATTTTAGAAATCAATAGATTATTTATTTGATGACTTGGCTTGTAACATTCAAATTCTGCTTTGATATTATATGGTGACAAAGATATATCACCGATAAAATCCAATAGCTTATGCTTGACAAAATCGTCTTTATTGTAAGAAAATGCGGGGCTAAGAATTTCTGTATCATTAAATACTGTGGCACTGTATACGTCTCCCCCAAGACAGATACCTTGTTTTTGCATTTGCTCAATTTGAGTGATATGTCCAAATGTTTTTGCGTGAGAAATTTCTTCTTTAAAATTGTGCGTGGTTTCGTCAAAAACAATTTGTTGTTTACCAATAAAAGGAAGTTTAAAATCAATTATGCAGGTGATTTTAAGATTTTGACTCGGTTTTGCAATAATATAGGAATCCTGTAATTCTACCTTTATTTCTTCTTGTAAGAACAGACTTGGAGTGTGTTGTTTTGGAATTGTAATACATTCAAGACCAAAGATAAAATCACTACTTCCGCCGTCCATCAAAGGAACTTCCGGACCGTCAATTAAAATTAATGCATTTTTGATTTTCAAACCAAATAATGCAGACATCAAATGTTCTATTGTTGCAACACTTGTGTTTCCGTTTGAAATAGTTGTATTTAACAGTGTTTTTGACACATTATTGTATGTTGCGGCAATCTCATTGTTATGAGCAATATCCACTCTTTTGAAGATTATACCGCCATTTTGCCTTGGTATAATTGTAATATTAACATCTTTTCCATAATGAACACCCTTTCCTGTAAAATTTACACCACGATTTTCAGAATATTCTTGCATTAATATCTTTAAGAATTAAAGAATTCAAGTATATAAATTTTAGTTTTGCAAGTGTTTTTAGAGTATTTATCATTATTCTTCATTTCCGCAATTGAAGGTCTTACAGAGTTTCTCCCTGTGTCGTCTACTGCTCATATTTTGGTTTTTGCTAAAATGTTTAAAGTTACACTCGGTATGGAATATATTGTCGGTGTTCAACTGGGTGCAATGCTTGCGGTTTTTGTTTTGTACAAAGAAAGAATGAAGATTATTTTTATTGAAGTATTTACATTAAAACCGAAGCTTGTAAATACAATTATTATTATAACAATTCCATCAATATTTTGTGGTATTATTTTTCATAAATTTGATATATTTAACATAATTTCTTGGAAAGTAATTCCAATTAATTTAATTTTTGGTGGTGTTTTGATGTTAATTTTCAGGCAATATTCCGGCAAAGAGCAGGATATTATGGAAATTTCTAAAATTTCTGCACTGAAGATTGGATTTTTTCAGACTTTAGCATTTATACCGGGTATGTCAAGATCTGCCAGTGTTATTTTTGGAGGATTATTCACTGGTCTTTCTCGTAAATGTGCAATGGAGATTTCATTTCTTTCTGGGTTGCCAATAATTTTTGCTGCTTCAGTATTAGAGTTTTTTGCAAGCTATAGTAAAGGTTCCGCAATGCAATCATTCCCAGTTCTTTTGTTTAGTATGTGTGTTTCTTTTGTTTTTGCATGCATTGGAATTCAAGGTTTAAAGTTTATTACAGACTTCAAAAAAGATTTTGAAATTTTTGGTATTTACCGCATAATAATGGGTGTTGTGCTATTTTTCATAATGTAGTCAATTTCTTTTTCAATTTCCAAATTTCTCATGCCGAATCTTGTTGAAAAATTATAATATCTTTTAATGCGTGTATAGTCTTCTAGAATACGAGATCTTGCATTGCCAATGAAATAAATTTGATTTTGCATTAAATGTTTTATTCCATTATGGAAATCAAATATAATTCCTTGCGGATTCATATATAGTGCATTAAATGTAAAATCCCTTCGGAAGGAATCTTGAAAATAACTAACACCAAATTCCATTTTAGCGTGCCTTCCGTTACAATTGGAATCTATTCGTGTTGATGTTATATCAATGTTAATTCCATCAATTTCCAGACTATTTGTTGCAAATTTTCTCACTCTATTAATTTTTGCATTATCTAACTGTTTTGCAATATCTTTGGGTTTTAGCACGCTTGAAATATCTATATCTTTTTGATTTTCTAAAAAATCATAAAACATATCATTAACGGGTGCTTTATACAAAGATGGAGAAAGGTTTATAACTTCGTTTTTTGTGTTTATTAGATGTAGAATGTAGTCTCTAACAACTCCACCAACAAAAAGAAAGGTGTTTTGTGATTGAAGTGTATTAAGATGACTAAAGAATATAGATTTGAAATTATGAAAAGTAAATATACTCATTCAAAAATGTTAGAGTGTATAAAGCAAAGAACAGTTGCTGTTCTTTGCTTTATGGTGTGTATTATTAAAAATCCAACTTTGAAGATAGGAAGCAGTTTGCAGAATAGTCTGCAGCGGCTGCAGGAAGTACAAATACACCATCTGTTGCCGGTGTGTATGATGTGTGACATAAAACTGCACCAGTATTAGCTATACCATCATCTGCTTTAGAGTCGATAATTTGCAGAACTGCAGGAGGAGATACAACTCTTGTATTTATTATATCTGATGTAGTAGCATTTGTTGTTGATAAACCACCAACTATGTTATAAAACGAATTTAAAGAAGATATATTGGAAATATATGTACTTGGTATTTTTGACTTCGGTAAAAAGGATTGCAAAGCGTTTTGAGTTCCAGTTTGTGCACCAACTGTAACAGTACCAAGAGTTCTGTTGAAAAGCCTAGCCTGTACTAAGTGATGTTCAACAAGTACAACCTCATTATTTGTTGAAGCACTTGCAAGGTTTAATGACGCATCTCCATTACCGTTTGCGTTTACACCTGTAATTTTAGCTGTTGCGTCGATGCAGTCTCCTGGAATACAGTCGTATGTACTACTAAAGATTTGGAATGCTAAGCTTCTGTCTCTTAATTGTTCCATTGTTGCAGTTGCACGAGATATATCTATTAAAGATTTACCGCTAATTGTTGCTACAATTAGAACACCAAGAATTGCAAGAACGATAGAAAGTTCAATTAAAGTAACACCTCTACTTCTTGAGTTAAAAATTTTCATATGCTAAGTTAATAAAAAAAAACATAAAAGAAAAAATAATCTGTATTTTTAAAAGTCAAGTAAAAAATTTGACTTTTTTATTTGAAATAGAATATAATATAATATTTATATTACTTTTAGTAATAATTAAATTATTTTATGTCTTTTACTTTATTTGTAGGGCTTGGTAACTATGGTACAGAATATGTTAACACTCTCCATAATGCCGGTTTTATTGCAATTGACTGCATATCTAAACAAATGGATCTTGGTGAATCTTGGAAAGAAAAGTTTTCCGGGGTATACTTAACCGGACAAATTAACGAGTATAAAATTATTTTTGTTAAACCACAAACCTATATGAATAATTCCGGTGTATGCATTTCACAGTTTAAAAATTTTTTTAAAATACAAAATAATAATATTTTTGTATTTCATGATGACATTGATTTACAAATGGGACAAATAAAAATTAAAACAGGAGGAGGTAATGGTGGACATAATGGATTGAAATCACTTGATGCTCATATTGGAAATGACTATCATAGAATAAGGTTTGGAGTGGGTAGACCTCAAAATAAACAAGATGTCTCAAGTTTTGTACTTTCAAGTTTTAAAGATGAAGATTTGAAACAAATAAAAACAATTTCAAATTTATTTTGCAAAAATATAATATTTTTACTTGAAAAACAATTTTCTAAGTTAAAAAACAATATTTAACGTATTTTTTTAGGTTTTATGTCAAGTATTAACAACAACTTTAATAGTCAGGATTTTCTAGCAAAAAGACAAAATAAGCTAGTTAGCATTGCTAAATCTCCTTTATGCAAAACAACGCCGGCCAGAATTATTGCCTGTGTTAATCAAAAAGGTGGAGTTGGAAAAACAACAACAGTTGTAAATATTGCTACTGCTTTTGCTGCAATTGGTGCAAGGGTGCTGATTATAGATTTTGACCCGCAAGGCAATGCAACTTCTGCCTTTGGAATTGATAAACGCAAATGTCAGCAGAATATATATTCTGCTCTAACGGAAGGAATTAGCATTGAAAGTATTAAAGTTAAAACGAATATCGGCAAACTTGACATTCTACCTTCAAATGTTGATTTATCTGCTGCCGAAATTGAACTTGATGATATTGATAACCGCGAGTTTGTACTCAAACAACATATTGCATCTGTACAAGATCAATATGACTATATCTTCATTGATTGCCCACCGTCTTTAGGTTTACTAACAATAAACGCTCTTGCTTGTGCAAATTCAATTTTAATTCCCGTTCAATGTGAATTCTATGCTTTAGAAGGTCTTTCACATCTATTAAAAACATATCAAGCGATGAAAAGAAACTTTAACAAAAACCTTGAAATTGAAGGAGTTGTTCTTACAATGTACGACAAACGATGCGACCAAACACACAACATTGAAAATGAGATTCGTTCCTTTCTTGGAGACAAAGTCTATAATACTGTTGTACCAAGAAATATTAAACTTTCTGAGGCACCTTCTTATGGTATTCCAGGTATTATGTATGACCTAATATGCAGCGGTTCGGCTGCTTATATTGCCCTTGCAAAAGAGATGATGCTAAAAATTAGCTCAAATGCTTCCGGTAAAAACAATACTAACAATAATGAAAAAGAAAAACCAATGAAAAAAGTAAAAACTGCTTAAGATGTCCATTAAAAAGCGTAAAATTGGCAGAGGGCTATCTTCATTACTTGGAGATCTTACATTTTCTGAGATTGAAAACCAAGTAAATGAAAAGCTCAATGCCAACGGTGATGAATCTGAAACCAAACTCTCTGTTTTGGAAATTCCTGTTGAAAAAATCAGAGTTAATCCAAACCAGCCAAGAAAAAGTTTTGATGATGAGTCAATCAATGAATTAGCAGAATCTATCAAAGAAAGTGGTATTTTACAACCAATTATTGTTGAAAAAAGCAATGATAACACCTTTATTATTATTGCAGGTGAACGAAGGTATCGTGCTTCAAAAATCGCAGGTCTTCAAACCATTCCATGTACTGTTCGTAACTTTAACGAAGCCGAAAAATATGTAGTTTCTATGATTGAAAATATTCAAAGATCAAACCTTAACCCCATGGAAGAGGCATTGGGTTATAAAACTATTGCTGAACAATACGGTCTGTCGCATGCTGAAATTGCAAAAATGCTTGGAAAGAGTCGTAGTCATGTTGCCAATATGATTGGTATTCTTTCAATGCCAAAACAAGTCCATGAAATGCTTTCTTCCGGGGAAATTTCCACAGGGCATGCAAAAGTTTTGAAGAGAGTATCAAATGCTGAACAGCTTGGAAGATTGGCAAAGAAAGTCAAAGATGAATCACTTTCTGTTCGTGCACTTGAAAAGCACATTGAAGAATTAGAAGACGTAAGTACACAAAATCAACAAAAAAGTGAGCAAAATATTAAAGAAATATTCATTACAGATTCCGAAGAAAATCCTTCATGGAATACCATTACACCTCAAGAAATCCTTGCAATGGAGGACGCCTTTAACGCAAATTTCCCACAAATGATTCACATTCAACACAATATTGATGGTTCTGGAAAGATAATCATACATTATTCTGACATCGAAGAGCTCAGAGGTGTGATATCTAAGATGATTGATATGTCCGATATTTATGCTAAGTAAAAAAAAAATTGGTATTTTGGGTTCAACCGGGTCAATCGGTAAAAGTGCATGTGAGTTAATTAGAACTTCCCTAAGAGATAAATTTACTATCGAGTATCTTTTATGTGAAAAGAATTTCGAAGAAATATCAAAACAAATTATAGAGTTTAAACCAAAAGCAGTATGTGTTTCTCCAAAAATCTTTAGTCAGGTTTCCGCATTATTTCATGATGTTGAGATATTTGAATGCCCCGATACAATGCTTAAAAAGTACAAAACCGACGTAACACTTCATGCAATTTCCGGTGTTGCGGGTATTAAATGTATTTTACCGACAATTTCCGGTACCAAAATTCTTGCACTTGCAAATAAAGAATCCATTGTATCTGCGTGGAATTTCATTCAAGAAGCTTCAATTGAATATGGAACGCAAATAATTCCCGTTGATTCCGAACATAACTCACTCTATCGTGTCTTGGAAATAATTAACCCTGACTCTATTGTAAAACTTGGAATAACAGCTTCCGGTGGTCCGTTTTTTGGCAAAAAATTCTCTTCTTTAAGTGATATATCCCCTCAGTATGCTGCAAACCACCCTGTTTGGAAAATGGGTATAAAAAATAGCATAGATTCTGCAACAATGGCAAATAAGGTTTTGGAACTTATTGAAGTTATGCAACTGTTTTCATGTAAAGAAGAAGATATTGATGTCATGATTAATCGTCAGTCTATTGTACATGCCAATGTTTGGCTTAAATCCGGTGGTATGCTTTCATTTAGTTCAAAACCAGACATGAAATTCCATATTGCACATGCAATCATGTTTCCAGAGCACGAAGAAGCATCTGAAAACATTTTACAGAATACCATGCTTGAATTTCATGAAATCAAACGAGATGAATTTCCTTTGTTTTTCATTGGGCGTGAGGTTGCCAAAACACAAAACCCTATAAAGTTCACAATATTTAATGTTGCAAATGAAGTTGCTGTACAGAAATTTTTTAGTAATCAAATAAAGTACACAGATATACTTGCAGTTGTTGAAAATTCTCTTGCACAACTTAATTATACAAGTCCTTCCTCTATTGAGGATTTAGTTAAAATGATTGAAGAAATAAAAATCAAAGTTAACGAGTACTGAGTTTAATTTTCTTAAACAAATAGTAAACATTTCGTATCATTTTAATGTTGCGAAAAAACTTTGTTAAAGCCAATTACTATTACTTATTTTCCAATATGTGGTATAATTCATCTGAGGCTTCCTGCCATGTTGTAAGTTTCATTTGTTTTACCTCTATGTTTCTTTTTGCCAATAATTCAGGATTGTATAAATAAAACTCCATTTTTTTGGCTAACTCTTCAATATCAAATGGATCTTTTATATAATCTGCACCTATTCCACCAACTTCAGGCATTGCAGTAGTATTTGATGTGATACAAAGTTTACCATGGTAAATTGATTCAACAATTGGCAGTCCATATCCTTCTGCAATTGAAGGAAAAACCGTAAATGAACAATGTCTGTAAAGAGTATCCAGTTCTTGATCTTTCACATTATTTAAAATAATGATATGTGAATTAAGTTCCGGATTTGTAGCAAGATACTCCTTAAGTTCTTCAACTTTCCAGCCCCATTTTCCAATGATTACAAGTTTGTGGTTTGCAAGTTTTTTGTTTTTTACAAGTTTATTCCATGCCCGAACAAGAGTAATGTGGTTTTTTCTTACTTCAATAGTTCCAACTGTTAAAACGAAACTACCTTGAATAATTTTATGTTTTATATTCTCGTGCTTATTTTCATTAATGTTACTTTTTCCGCTAAAACCTAGCTTGATTATATCTATTGGAATAGCATTTCCCCTGTTGATATTTTGCAAATATTGATTTAAAATTTTTTTCCAATATTCCGTTGTAACAAGAAACTTATCAATAATTTCAGAACCCTTTCTAATAAAAAAATCAGTTTCAAGTTTCAATGATGCTGACGGAAGGTTTGCGATATCAAGTGTAATTGGCATGATATCATGGATAAGCATTGTTAAACAAAGACCATATTTTGCTTTTAAAGATTTAATAAAATCAAAATTTCTTAGTATACAAGGAGCACAAAGAAATAAAATGTTATCACTTGTATAAAAAATGGCAGGTTTATAACTTTGTTTCTTGATAAAAATATACCAAGAAAATTTATAAAACGGTAAAGCAATAAAATATTTCAATGCTGTTAGAATAATTTTGGTATATTTGTGTCTATATCGAACGCATATCCTTAGTAAATTCGTTCTAAAAACATCAATGTTTGAAAGATGCTGAATTTTTGGTAAATCAGAATTATAAATTGCAAAAATTGTTTCATCAGGGAATTCCAGATATTTTTTTGTATATTGAGAAAAATATACACATTTTACCTTCTTTTGAAGAAGGCCATGTGTTATAAATTCAAGCATTACTCTTTCAATGCCTGTAGGAATTATTGCCATATTTTTTTTGACTCTTTGGCGGATATAGAGCAAAAAATCAGTAATGTCGATGTAAATCATGTTCAAATTAATATTACCAAGGTTGCTTGGTGAAATACTTTAGAGGGTTGTTAGCTATTGAACTATTGTATTATAAATTAATTTGCAAGTATTTGTTGTAAGAATATGAATAACCACTTGATTTTATCAAAATAATCTTTTACAAAAACTAAAAGCACAAATTATTAGCAAGAGATAATGTCCAACAAAAAAATGCTAGATTTATCATCAAACAGAAATCTTGACATGTTTCTTAAGAACACGCAAAACCAATTTCAAAACAAAGGTTTTGTTGTTACAAAATTCGATGAACTTGTTGCAATGGCAAGAAGTGGGTCTCTATGGCCAATGACATTCGGGCTTGCATGTTGTGCCGTTGAAATGATGCAAACCGCAGCTGCAAGATATGATCTTGATCGTTATGGTGCAGTTTTTAGACCTTCACCAAGGCAGTCCGATGTAATGATCGTTGCTGGAACGCTAACAAATAAAATGGCACCTGCATTAAGAAAGGTTTATGACCAAATGTCCAATCCAAAATATGTAATATCCATGGGCTCGTGTGCAAATGGTGGGGGGTACTACCATTATTCCTATTCCGTTGTAAGAGGTTGTGATCGCATTGTTCCTGTTGATGTTTATGTACCAGGGTGTCCACCAACAGCCGAAGCATTATTGCACGGAGTTCTACTGTTGCAAAGAAAAATTATGCGTGAGGCAAGAGAAATATAATTTTTATTACTTAAAAAAATTTGTAAATTTTTTAATATCCCTTTCTGTTAGCTTATGAAGTTTTTCTTTTGGAAAATCTTTAATAGTGAAATGTCCGTAGGAAAATCTTACAAGCTTTACAACCTGTAAGTTGAAATGCTGAAGCATTTTTCTAATTTCTCTATTTTTGCCTGTAGTTAGAGTAATTTCAAGCCATGTGTTTGAAGCACCTTCTTTTGTGCGTGGTAATATTGTGATGCTATCTGATTTGTAACTTTCACCCTCAATGATAACACCCTTTTGCATTCTGTGAAGTTTTTTTTCATCAATTAAACCGTGAGCTTTAACATAATACACCCTTGGAATTTTATTTTTTGGATTTTCAAGATCTCTTGCAAATTTTGGGTTATTTGTAAATAAAAGTAATCCTTCGCTATTAAAATCCAGCCTTCCAATGTAGTGAAAGTTTTGCATTTCTTTTGGAAGCAATGAATAAATAATAGGGCGATTTTCCTCGTCCTTTCGGGTTACAATTAAACCCACAGGTTTATAAAGAGCATAGCATTCAACTTCGTTTGCTTTGTCCAATAGAATTCTACTTGGCATAATTCGCCTTTTTTTATAAGTAATGATATCACCTTTTGTAACAACAATAGCAGCATTTTTTGGTAAAGTTGAATTAACCATAACAACGCCGGACATAATCTCTTTTTCAGCCTCCCTTCTTGAAAGATTTGCAAAAAGTGAAAGGTATTTAGAAAGTCTCCATTCTTGTATGTTTTTTGATTCTGAATTATTGGACATCTTGCAGAATTGCTTTGGTTCTTATGAAGTTTAGTGGGTCGTGATGTTGATTATTTATAATAATTTCATAGTGAACATGCTCACCTGTTGATGTTCCTGTTTTTCCTTGGACGCCGATCGTATCACCAAGTTTAACTTTTTGCCCATTTCTAACATTTAACTTTGACATATGTGCATACAAAGTTTTTATATTGTTTTTATGTTGAATAACAACATAATTACCAAATGTATGACTGTAGACTGCTTTTTGTATTACACCATCTGCTGTAGAAAGAACTTTTGCGCCTTTTGGACCTACAAAATCAATACCGTTGTGCATTCTTGTGTATCTATGTATTGGGTGGAATCTTTTACCAAAACCACTAACAAATCTTCCATTTTTTACCGGTTTTTCAATTGGCATGCTTTTAATGATATCAAAAAGAATGTTCAAGCCATCATTTTTAATCAAAACCTTATTAATTGTTGGTTGTAAATTTATACCGGAAAGAACATTCGTTATTTTTGATGCTTTCTGTATTTTTGGTGATTGTTGGTTTACTGGTATAGATTCCGCAAGGTTAAGTTTGCTAAGACCATTCACAATGGTGTTATTATCGCGAATTTTTGTAAGATTAATAATTGTTCTAACTTTTTCAATACTTCCATTGAGTGCTTGGTCTATCTTTAGTAAATTTTGTTGTATGTTTTGAAGTATGCCATATAATTGTATAGGGCTGGAAATAGAG
Organism: Alphaproteobacteria bacterium; assembly: GCA_030830305.1. GTDB lineage: Bacteria > Pseudomonadota > Alphaproteobacteria > Rickettsiales > Deianiraeaceae > CAJQOT01. Next base: position 15,509 of record JAURNI010000052.1, read on the forward strand.
CCGTGAAATCCCGTAGTTTTTTTTCTACCAGATTTTGTTAAAGTATTCATTATTTTTTCTATACCTTCATTCGATTTTTGAATTTCCTTTGCCAAGGATTGGTTGATAGTTCTTTCAATTACTAATTGTTGCTTAAGTTTTTCAATTTCATGTGTAGAATTTGCAATGCTAATAAATGCAAACAGTGTGAATAGAAGTACACTTGACACAAGTGTAGATAGTACAATCACAATATATTTAGGGATATTAAAAGTGCGATTTTTATACACAACTCTGAAGTAGTCCCCGTTTGTTAGAACATTACGCATACTTAGTACTTAGCCTTAAAAGGCAATTTTTAAAATTGAAAAAAACAACTTGAGTTATAAATCTCTACCTTTCCTGGAACTGTATAAAGATTTATTTGTCAAGTTTTTTATGCTATCTTCACCACCACAAAAAGCAAATGGTAGTAATTTTGAAGACATTGCTTGTGGATTTCTCAAAAAAAATGGATACGAAATTATTATAAGAAATTTTAAGATTAATGGTGGAGAAATTGACATTATTTCTAAAAAAAATGATGTTATATATCTTAACGAAGTAAAGAAGAGAACATCATTTGCAGAAAATTGTGTATCTTTAATACAAATGGAAAGAATTTGGTTTACTTATAATTTATTCCTTGAAAAATATCCTCAATATCAAGATCTTGAAGTTTTCATACAGTTAATTTTGGTAGTAAATAATAAAGCAACAATTCTTGAGATTACATGAATAACACTTTTACATACAAAGTCTATTACGAAGATACAGATTCCGGTGGTGTTGTGTATTATGCAAATTACTTAAAATTTTTAGAAAGAGCAAGAAGTGACATGTTTTATGCAAATGGTGTTTCGCAAATTAACCTTGCAAAACATAATATTTTTTTTGTTGTGAGAAAATGCGAGATTGAATATTTTTCCTCTGCAAAACTTGAAGATATACTGCACATTACATGCAAAATTGAACAAATAACAAAAGTTGCCGTTTTGTTTGCTCAAGAAATTAAATGTGAAAATAAGTTGCTTGCAACTGCAAAAGTGAAGGTAGTTAGTGTCACTAAGTCTTATAATGATTTTAAACCGTTATCAATTCCACAAGATGTTTTACTTATTTTAGCAAAAAACACTTGAAAAATTCACCATCTGACTTATTAACACCAAAATTTATTTCTTATGTTTCCTGTCTTTGCTCTTTTGGTGATATTCTTGGCAAATGCAGAAAGTAATAACGAATATACATCCTATCATCTTTATAACCATCTTGTTAATAGTGGTTCTTCCGGTTATATGTCAACAGATGAAATTGAAATACAAAAAACTCCAGTTGAAGTATACGAGTTAACATCATATAAGCATTTTAGCAAAGCAATAAATCAACCCAATCCTTCACAAGAATATCAAAATCAACAGTACTATCAACCCCAGGTTCAATACCAACCACAAATTCCACAACAAAATACAAAACCAAGTGGAATATTTGGTCAAAACAATGCAAGCCAACATCAAGCACTTCAACCGCAGCAGTATCAAAATCAGCAATACTCTCAACCACAGTTGCAGTCTAAAAAACCAACAGGTATATTTGGAGGTAGCAAAACACAAATTGAAAAACAAGCAACACCTTCCAGGCAAAACTTTTTTGGTTACAGCAAATACTACACTATGAACTTTGGACACCCATTCAAGGAAAATTACAAGTTCAGTACAACACAAAATGGTGAAAAAACTTCAATATCAGATTCAGACTTTGTTCCAATTCGTGGAAAACAAGGTATTTTAGGAATATATGTCGGGCGTCGTCTACAAAGAATGTCAGCAATAAGATTCGAATACGGAGCACAATGGGAACTTCTTTCGCTTAAAGAAAAAAACACAACAGAAGAGTACAATGTGTTTAACCACAACGCAGGTTTAAGTTTTAGAACCTTTTTTGATTTACCGCTATCTCATAGTTTTTTTCTGTCAGGTGGGCTAGAAGGTAATTATGGTATTTTGAATCACATTGTTGCAGACGACCAAACTTTCACTTCCGGGTTGTCTTATGCTCTTCTTGGTGGCGTTACAATGCGAATCTCAAGCTCTCGTGCCGTTTATATTTTATTTCGCCAAGGAATGATTCCTTCAAAAGACTATAAAATTTCAAATACCACAAGAACTGCAAATTTTTCGTCAAGCTCTATTATGATAGGTATTCAACTATTTTCATCTTAAAAAGCTTGACATAAAATATTTTTATATTCTCAACGAAGTATTTGTTGAAAAGCTCAATGGTGTCTATTAGTTTGAAAAGAATCATCTTTGCCATTATTGCAGTATTCTTTATATCTTCTAATGCAAATGCATCTTTATATGTTGGCGGCGGTGTTGGAATTTCTGAAGGTGCAATTCTTGAGTTAGGCTATAAAATGAATCCTTTTATCTCTATTCGTGGAAGAGGGGGGTATTTACCATCTACCAACATTCCTACATCATTAATTGGCAGTAAGTTTGAAACATCTGGAAATACTCCATTTGGCACAATTGATTCCATTAAATTGAAATCCCAAACATTTGATCTTGGTCTTGAAGTTACACCTGTTCCATTGATACCAATTTTAAGCAAATTTAAAATTATTGGTGCAATTCAATATATGGATCTTGACGCCGACATTCGTGCAAATGTCAACGGAAATGTCAATTTTAATGGAACACCTTATAACACAAACGGTTACCTTACCGGAACGGTTTCAAATAAAAATAAATTTGCACCATACATTGGTATTGGATTTGACATAATAAATCTACCGATTGTTAGCTTGCGTACAACTATCGGTGCAACAGTTCACTCTTTTGAGCTTTCAAGTTATTCATATAATCTTTCCGGTAATATTCCGCAAGAAAATATTAATGCAGAAATTGACAAAATTAGAAAAAAAGTTGATAAAACCGCAGTTATACCATCGTTATCACTAACAGCAAGAGTTACATTGCCAAATTTACCATTCATTCCAGTTCTTTAATTTTGTATTATGACCAAAAGAAAGTCCGTTGTTGAAAGACTACTAGAAAAAAGAGAGCAGGCTCAGTTGGGTGGCGGTCCTGAAAAAATTGCAATGCAGCACGCGAAAGGCAAATTAACCGCACGCGAACGCATTGAAATTTTACTTGATGACAACTCTTTTGAGGAATACGGTCTTTATGTTGAACATCGTTCTCATGATTTTGGAATGGAAAGGTCTAACACTACCGGAGACGGCGTCGTTACCGGATACGGAAAAATTCATGGAAGACCCGTAATGGTGTATAGTCAAGATTTTACCGTACTCGGTGGTTCTTTAAGCGAGACAAACGCAGAGAAAATCTGTAAAATTATGGATAAAGCCCGTGATATGAAAATTCCCGTTATTGGCATTAACGATTCCGGTGGAGCAAGAATTCAAGAAGGTGTTAAATCTCTTTCCGGTTACGGTGAGATATTTCAAAGAAATGTTGATCTTTCCGGTGTTGTTCCGCAAGTTTCGCTCATTATGGGTCCATGTGCTGGTGGAGCGGTATATTCGCCCGCATTAACAGACTTCACTTTTATGGTTGATAACTCGTCTTACATGTTTGTTACCGGTCCTGATGTTGTTAAAACGGTAACAAACGAAGATATAACAAAAGAGGATCTTGGCGGTTCAAAAATTCATGCAAAAAAAACAGGTGTTTCAGACGGTTCCTTTCCTGATGACGTTACCGCACTTACACAAATGCGGACATTGATGTCATTTTTGCCACTCTCAAACCTTGAACAAGCACCGTGTCTTGCAACTCATGATAAAGTTGACCGCATGGATTACTCACTTAATGACTTAGTTCCTTCTAATCCAAACTTGGGGTATAATATGCACGATCTTATCGATAAAATTATCGATGAAGGAGACTTTTTTGAAATCAAAAAACAATATGCAAAAAATATTATTGTTGGTTTTGGCAGAATTGGTGGAAAAACAATCGGTATTGTTGCAAATCAACCAATGCATCTTGCCGGGTGTTTAGATGTTGCAGCATCTATGAAAGCAGCAAGATTTATTCGTTTCTGTGATGCCTTCAACATTCCAATTGTTTCCTTGGTTGATGTTCCGGGATTCATGCCGGGGAAAGATCAAGAATACGGCGGAATTATTAAACATGGTGCAAAGTTACTCTATGCTTACGCAGAAGCAACCGTTCCAAAAGTTACTGTTATTACACGCAAAGCTTATGGTGGTGCATACATTGTTATGGGTTCGAAGCACTTAAGAGGAGATGTTAACTATGCTTGGGCAAACACAGAGATTGCCGTTATGGGTTCAAAAGGTGCTGCTGAAATTATATTTCGAAAAGACATCAACGATGCAAGAGCAATGCAAGAACATATTGAAAATTATTCTCATGAATTTGCTTCTCCAATGGCGGCGGCTAACAGAGGATTTATCGATGAAATCATTCGTCCGCAAAACACAAGATGGAGAATATGGAACTCTCTTACATTGTTAGAACGCAAAAAGCAGGAAAAACCTTGGAAAAAGCACGATAATCTACCATTGTAATTATTACATAAAGGTTTATAATGCTTGTCAAAACCGGTAATTTTTTAAATTACCAATGATGCAATTCTTTTTGCAATTTCACTGTTATTTATTTTACCATAAACAATAACCCGCGTTTTATATACTTTCCAATTCGTTTCTTCGGAGTACTCATATTTCCTAATCGAGTATTCGTCTTTTTTATGAATTCGTTTGTCTGTGTACCAAAAAGGTTTTTTTGTTTTTTCCTGAATTTCTACATCAAACACTGTCAACATTGTTGTTTTTTTAAATAAACCATTTACACTCATGTTTAATGTTGCACCCAAAGCCATTCCAATTGGTGCAGAGACTATTGGATTAGACATTGATGCCCCAATTGCAAAACCTATAATCATACCAGATGGGTCCTCAATAAGTTTGTCAATTGTAGTTTTTTCGTACTTTTGTTCGATATTGTATTTTTTTATCGGGGATTCTATATTTTCGTAAGCAATTTTGTTATCAATGATTTCATTAATTTTGCTACTTAAAACTTTACCATGAAATGTTGTTTTAACTTTTAACAGCACATTTGCATAACTTTGATTTTCTGCAATGTTAATGTTATTTTTTTGTATAGCCAACAATACATCTTTGCTAAGGTTATCTAATGTATTATCTACTGTAATAAAGAGCTTTCGGTCTTGTGTATCAAGAAAAATTTGCTCTGTAAGAATGATGTTGTCAACATTGCGATCCTGTGAAATAATACTACATGAAGAAAAAAGTAGTATTATGGTAAAGATATAAAAAGATTTCATCTGTTGGCAAAATGTTCGTCAATTTTTTTATTGATAATCTTAACCATTTGGTCAAATTCAACATTAACAAGGTTGTTTGTGGAATCATTCACAGTACAAAGTGTGGTATTATTCCATGTATGCGGAATAATATTCAGTTCAATTATCTTGCCATTTATATTCATGATTGTCAAAGAAACGCCATTAATGGCAATTGAACCTTTTTTTACAACACTTTTCTTTCCTTGCGGTGAAAGTTCAACATATATTTTATATGTATTTTGGTTAAACTCAACAGTGGTAATTCTGGCAACTTCATCAATATGACCAGAAACTAAATGCCCCCCAAGAGGCGTTGAAGCTAGCATTGCAAGTTCAATGTTAACGCGCTGCCCTTTAACTAAAAGTGCTAACGTTGTTTGCTTAAGAGTTTCTTTAGAAACATAGAATGATAAACAGTCGCCGTCAACTTTTGTTACAGTTAAACAGCACCCCTCAATTGATACCGAGTCTCCAATATCAATCGCCTGTTTAACATTTAATATTTTTACTGTTAAAACCTTGCCATCTTGTTCTTGTATATTTGATACAACAAAGCCAATATGTTTTATTATTCCAGTGAACATCTTCGCCAATTTTTTTACAAAAATGTTCACCAGTAAATTTGGATTGTCAAATTAAAAAATTGTACAACACTACAATTTGTATTTTTTTGTATAAAAAATTAATATTGCGTTAGCACAAAAAACTTGACAATACAAATTATTTTATTAAGGAAGCAAAATAACTAAGAATTAAATAATTAAAGTATGGCAATTACCATAGCAGTTCAAAATAATAAAGCAATGCAATGTTATGCAAAACTAAAAAAACAATTACAGCAAGATAATGTAATTCGCATATACCGCCAAAAGCGTTACTTTACAACAAATCAACAAAAAAAGCAAATCAAAGTTTCTATGCGTGTTATGAGAGCAAAGGCCCTTAAAACAGCCCAAGCAAGAAATGTTTCCAGTGCATCATAAATAAAACCTGTGAAGGAAATCCTTTCCAAAGGCTTTGAGTACCATGCTTCCATTTATTCATTAAGTTCAATTTCTTCTATAGAAAAAACCCTAGATTTACCACACATTGCTTTCTTTGGAGCTTCAAACGCTGGGAAATCAAGTTTAATTTCTAATCTTTGTGGAATTAAGAACCTTTCCTTTTCCTCGAAAACTCCAGGTAAAACAAAAGAAATAATTCTTTTTACATCAAAACATCCGTTTTTTCACAAAAAAAGTTTTCTTGTCGATTTTCCGGGTTACGGTTATGCAAAAGCTTCAAATTCAACATTAAAACAGTGGGAAGCAATTCCGGAGTTTGTCAACCAAGCAAATATCAAAAAAAGCTATATCTTAATTCCAGCACAAAAAGAACTACTGGTAAACGATATATCACTCATTAACATTCTTCAAAATAAACAATTTTGTGTTGTGCTTACAAAATGTGATAAATCCCCCACAGATGAAATCTCACAAAAACAGGAATTACTCCGTAAACATCTTGCAAGATATCCAAATTTTACCGGCCAAGTGTTTTTAACTTCAACAAAAGCAATGAAAAATATGCAAAATACTGAAATAATACAAGAAATATTTGATATTTTTAAAAACCATATTAATGGCATCTAACTTTATTTTTTAAATATGAAGAACATTGAAGCTGTAAAAAGAGCGGCAGTTTTAACAGAAGCTTTGCCATACATTAAAAAATTTTCAGGGGAAACATTTGTTGTAAAATTTGGCGGAAGTTCAATGGGTAACAAGGCAGCAATGGAAAACTTTGCTCAAAATGTTGTTTTATTGAAATCTTGTGGAATTAATGTTGTTGTTGTGCATGGTGGCGGACCTCAAATTAGTGCAATGCTGGAACGCCTTGGTATTAAAAGTGAGTTTGTTAACGGTGTACGTGTTACCACAAAGGATATGATTGAAATCGTTGAAATGGTGTTATGTGGTTCAATTAACAAGGAAATTGTTTCAACAATTAATAAATGTGGTGGTGTTGCTCTTGGGCTTTCCGGTAAAGACGCAAACCTAATGAAAGCAAAAAGAATGCGTAAAACCCAAAAAGAAACCGATTCAAACATTGAAAGAATACTTGACCTTGGCTATGTTGGTACTCCAACCGTTGTGAACACCGAATTTTTTGATGCACTTGAAAATACTCCCGTAATTCCTGTAATTGCTCCGGTTGGTTTTGATGATGCCGGTAATACATACAATATTAACGCTGATATTGTTGCCGGTGTTATTGCCGGTGAACTTGAAGCATCAAAGCTCATTTTGATGACAGATGTTGACGGTGTTCAAACTGATGATAAAACCTTGATATCATCTTTAACAACATACAATGCAGAAGAGATGATTAAAAACGGACAAATTTACGGAGGTATGATTCCAAAAGTTGAAACATGCATTGAAGCAATTCGTAAAGGAGTTGAAACCGTTCACATTATTAATGGAAACAAAGAACACGCATTACTACTTGAAATTTTAACAGACAATGGTATTGGTACAATGATTTTTGAATAACAATGACACCACGCAATAAAATTTCCATAAAAGATCTTTCGGTGCAGTATTCCGGGCATTATGCCGTGAATAAAATTACATTTGATATTCCTGAAAAATCAATTGTTGCGTTTATTGGTCCTTCCGGTTGTGGGAAATCTTCACTTTTGCGGTCAATAAACAGAATGAACGACACAATTCCCGGCTGTAACGTTACAGGAAAGATACTCATTGACGGTGTGGACATTTACCATGAAAAAGTTGACCCTGTCGTTCTTCGTTTAAAGGTTGGAATGGTCTTCCAAAAACCGATACCATTCCCTAAATCAATTTACGAAAATGTTGCATTTGGTCCTAAAATTCACGGAATGTACAGCAGTAAAGCTGAAATTGACGAAATTGTGGAAAGCAGTCTTCGCAAAGTTGGATTATGGGAAGACGTTAAAGATCGTCTAAAAGACAAAGGAACATCACTTTCTGGTGGTCAACAACAACGGTTATGTATTGCACGCACAATTGCCATTAAGCCCGATGTCATTCTTATGGACGAACCATGCTCTGCTCTTGACCCTATCGCCACCATAAAAATCGAGGAACTCATGCAGGAGCTCAAAAAACATTACACAATTGTAATTGTAACACACTCCATGCAACAAGCAGCCAGAGTTTCCGACAACACCGCATTCTTCTACATGGGCAAGTTAGTTGAATACGCAGAAACCAAACTTGTGTTTAATCAACCCCAAAACAAACAAACACAAGATTACATCACAGGGAAAGTTGGGTAAATTACATATAATTTGAAAATTAGTTGCAAGCTTATAAAACATAAAATTCAATTGAGGAAGTATATTTTTGAAAAAAATGGAAAATAATTTAAAAAACGAAGCAAAAAGCGTTCTACACCGCATAACAAGCCCGTGGTTTTTTACATTCATTCCTTGGTGGGTTGTTTTTAATTATGATTTCTTGCTCCGCATTTTTGGAAAATTTGAAACTGTAGACAAAATTAACCACCATTACTGTATGGCAGATTCCATTCGCTACACAATCGCAGGGTGCATTCCCCAAATGAGCGTAGGTTTTTGGCATTGGGCTTTTTACACCCCATGGGTTACCAAACTTGCATTTCCAATTCTTGCAACAGTTTTTAGCATGACTGTTGTTGCTTGGTTTATTTCTTTGATAACCGATTTACATCATAAAATCTCAAATAAACAATATAGGTATAAATGGCTGTGTGAATACATTGAATCAAAATATGATAATACGACAAGACATACAAAAGATGGAGTAAGAAACAAACAAGAAGAGATGTTATCAAAGTTGCGTAAATGGTTTTGGAAAACAAAATGAAAACCCTTGCAATATTTATTTCTGGTAGCGGAAGCAACTTAAGAACAATAGCCGAATTTTGCCAAGCCCACCCGCATTTAGCATGTGCAAGCGTGGTGATTTCAAACAAAGCAGGTGTTGGCGGGCTTGAAATTGCCAAGGAATTTAATATTCCAGCCGTGGTTATTCCAACAAAAGGACGCACAATGGCAGAATTTGAAGCAGAGATTCAGAAATATTTAAATGGAGTAGACTTAATTTGCCTTGCAGGATTTATGCGTGTTCTTACCCCTGAATTTACCCA
>JAURNI010000053.1 GCA_030830305.1 Alphaproteobacteria bacterium
TCAAAGTTCTTGGGCAAAAAGAAATGGAAGCTCTGGGAATGAACATGCTTCTTGCCGTTGGAAGAGCTGGGAAAAATGAATCAAAAATGGTTGTAATGGAATATAGAGGTGATTTGTCAAGGCAAGATTTTGACCTTGCTATTGTTGGAAAAGGTGTATGTTTTGATTCCGGCGGGCTTTCAATTAAACCGGCAAACTCAATGGAGGATATGAAAATTGATATGGGTGGTTCTGCTGTTGCGTTTACTTCTCTTCGTGCCATTGCACAAAATAAACTGAAAGTTAATGTTGTTGCTTTAATTGGGCTTGTTGAAAACCTTGTTGACAGCCGTGCTTACCGTCCTGGTGATGTTCTAAAGTCAATGTCTGGTCAGACAGTTGAAGTTCTAAACACTGACGCCGAAGGCAGATTAGTTCTTGGCGATGTTTTGTATTATGCTCAAAAACACTATAAACCAAAGTATATGGTAAATTATGCAACATTGACAGGTGCGGTAACTGTTGCTCTTGCTGATGTTTACGCAGGATACATGGCAAACGATGACGAAATTGCCAAAAAAGTTGAAGAAGCGGCGGTGCAATCTGGTGATGGTGTATGGAGACTTCCTCTTGGTGAACAATACGATAAAATGATTAACTCCACCATTGCAGACATGAAAAATGTCGGTTCCGGGCGTGGTGCAGGAACAATCACCGCCGGACAGTTTCTTGCAAGGTTTGTAAACTGCGAAGATGGCATGAATACAAAATGGGCACATGTTGATATTGCTGGTGTTGCATATGATGGCAAAGGCGGGGCAGACCCCCGTGTTACAAAAGGTGCAACTGGGCATTCGGTTTATTTAACATATAAGCTTGCCCAAAATTTGCAGAAGTGATGCAGGAACAAAATACTTCAGTTGTTGTCTATATAATAACAAACGAATATTACCGAAGTGAAGATGGAAGGCCTATCATAAAAATAGGCTTTGCTGGTGGTAGTACAATTTCTGACCTTGAAAAAAGGTTAAAGCAATTGTATTCCACTGGCGTGCCATCTGAATTTATTTGTAATTATGCAATTGTTGTAAAAAGCAGAAGGGTGGAAAAACTTTTACACGACATTTTTGCCGATTATAGAATTAATGAAAACCGTGAGTTTTTCAAAATTAGTCTAAAAACTGTTAAAAGTGCATTATTGCTTTCAGGAGCAGAATTCTTAATTAATCAAGATGAAGACGACGAACAGACTTCTGTAACGGCAAAAGGAAAGGTTGAACAAAAGAAAAACACTAATACCTTTACATTTGAAGAGCTTGGAATTTCAAAAGGTACGGAGTTGGCTTACACAAGAGATTCCTCAAAAGTGTGCTATGCTGATGATAACCGAAAAGTTATATATAATGATGAAAAATATTCGCCATCAGGCTTGGTAAAGAAATTTTTAGAAGAGGAAGGCACTTTTAAAAATACCAGTGTTAATGGCTGGATGTACCTTTTATACAATGGAAAAACCCTATACGAACTTTGGAAGGAAAGATGTCCTACTTGTTAGTTTTCCTTGGCAGTGGAATTGGCGGGCTTTTGCGTTTCTTGGTTTACAAACTTCAAGGAATGCTTAGCCTTTCTTTTCCACTTGCTACACTTACATGTAATTTTATTGGAAGTGTTGCCATAATTTTTGTGTTTTATTTTATAAAAGAAGAAGACCTTAAAGTTTTCCTAGCAACCGGTCTTCTTGGTGGTTTTACTACATATTCTACTGCTGTGCTTGATGTTGCCAAAACTCCTCAATCAATTTTGTATATTCTTGCAAATTTGGTGATTGTTGGTTTTTGCCTTGTGCTTTTTAAGTTTTTTTCTTGACAAAATCTCGCATGCTACAATCCATCAGTTATAATGTTATATAAAATTATGTCTATTTGTATTTTGAATGGTCCAAACTTGAACATGCTTGGAAAAAGGGAAAGTAGCATTTATGGCACTAAAACACTTGAACAGGTAATCTCCCCGTGTGAAGAACTCTGTAAAAAAAACGGTATTGAATTTACACATTTCCAAAACAATTGTGAGGGTAACATTATTGACTTCCTTCACCAAAATGGCGAAAAATTCCAATATATTATTGCAAACCTTGGTGCATACACCCATACTTCAATTGCAATTCGTGATGCCTTTGGTTCAATTAAAAGTGGTGAATTACCAAAAATCATAGAACTCCACATTTCTAATATTTATTCCCGAAGTGATGAATTCCGTCGTAAATCTTATATTCAAGATATCTCCGTTGCTGTAATTTCAGGGTTTGGAACGGATGGCTACCTTTTGGCAACGCAGTATGCGGTTAATCAAATTAAGGGTTAATCATTTAAATCTTTACCAAGCATAAAAAATTCGTATAGCTCTTTTGCAAGTGAATCCAAACCTTCGTCTTTTGCTGTGAACACAATGTAGTCAATTTCGTTCATTGAAATACCTTTTTCTTTATGTTTTTGTGCAAGGGCATAAATTGCTTCCAAATGGTGAATTTTTATTGCCGTAATTATTGGCATTTCAAAGCGGTCGTTTGAGTAGTGTATATCTGCTCCATATGTTATTAAGCGGTTAAGTTCGTAAGTATCATTTTTATACAATGAAAGATGAATTGGACAGATATAAGAATAATTACAAATATTTGGGTTTACTTTTTTTGTGAGTAATAATTTTTCAAATACCGGTTTGTTGTGATATCTTATTGCATAATGCAGTAGTGTATTTCCGAATTTATCTTGTTTATTTAGGTTGATATCTTCTCTTTGCTGGATTGCATTGATGACAAGTAGTAATTCTGGAGTTTTTTCATAGTACGGGATCATTGTAAATAAATCATCAATCAAATAATTAAAGTTAAGCATTGGAGGAATGTGCTTGTTTTCGTAATGTGATTTATCATTATAAAGCCATAATACAGATTTTTCATCATAATTTTTTGGATAAATAGAGTCGTAGAATATAGGTTCGGGAAATCTTTCTGCTGGGTCTTCTTTTTTGTCCGTTAATTCATTATTTTGATTTTTATTATTATTTTCTTTATGCTTTATTAGTGGTATTTGAACTGACTCAAATTTGGCAAAAATCTTTTTTATGAAGCTTTGTTTTTCGGGTTTAGTATTATCATGTTGTATATTTTCTTGTGAATGCACAAGAAAACTTGACATTAAAACCGTCATCAAAAAAACTTGACGCAACATGTGTGTAATTTTTATGGATATCCTTTCTGAAATTGTTGATTATAAAAAATCTGTAATTGCAAGTGCAAAAAAGATCTTTCCGGTTAAAAAAATGAATCTTAGTAAAAAAACAAAAGGCTTTGCAAATTCAATCAAACATAAGCATGATAACAATAATGTGAGTATCATTGCTGAAATTAAACAAGGCTCGCCATCAAAAGGGTTAATTGTAGAAAACCTTGATGTTTCAACCATTGCAAAAGAATACCAAGTTGGTGGTGCGTCTTGTGTTTCTGTGTTAACAGATGAAAAATTCTTCTTCGGTTCAAATGCAAACCTTCAAATTGCAAAAGAAAATACGAATTTACCAATTTTAAGAAAAGATTTTATCATCGATGAATATCAAATTTATGAAAGTAAACATATTGGTGCTGACGCAATTCTTCTTATCACATCCATTCTGACACGCAACGAGCTTTCCCAATTTGAAGATCTTGCATTTTCTTTAGGTTTGGATGTTATCATTGAAGTGCATAACGAAATAGAGCTTGACATAGCAATGAAATTTACAAAAAGTCCGTTAATTGGGGTAAATAATCGTAATTTACGAGATTTTTCCATTAATATTAAAAATACAGAAAATTTAATAAAAAAACTTTCAAACGATAGAATTCCAATATGCGAAAGTGGAATTGAAAATAAAAACGACATTATAAATCTGCAAGAAAAAGGTTGTAATAGTTTTTTGATTGGTACATCACTTATGCAAAGTTCAAATAGAGTAGAATTCCTGAAAAAACTTATACAATAATCATGGAATTTAAAAATGCACTTTATATTGTTTCAACACCTATTGGTAATATTCTTGATATTACCATTCATGCATTAGAATGTTTAAAAAGTGCAGATTTCATTCTTTGTGAGGATACAAGAAAAACAGGTTTTTTACTCAAACAGCATAATATTCCGGAAAAAAAGTTACTAATTTATAATGAACATTCAAATGATGCAGATGCTGTTCGTTTTATTGAGCTTGCAAAGGAACATATTGTTGCAATGGTCAGTGATGCCGGTACTCCTTTGATTTGTGATCCGGGTTATTCATTGGTGCATTATGCAAAGCATAACAAGGTTGGTGTTTTTATTTTACCGGGTTCTTGTGCTTTAATTGCCTCTGCTACTTTATGTGGTATCAATATTAATAACATGTTATTTTTAGGTTTTTTCCAAAAAGGAATGAAATTTCAAACAGAGTTTACAAACGCATTATATGTTGCACCACATGATATTATTGTTTTTTTAAAAGCTTTATGTAATTATGAGATATTTTTTAATATCAATCTTTCAATTGCAAGAGAGGTAACAAAGTTATTTCAGGAAGCATTATTTTTTAGTGATACATCAAGTGCTATACATTTTTTTAATGAAAATCCACCAATGGGAGAATTTACAATTTTTGTAAAATTTTGTCAAAAAAAAGTAGATATTGATGTAGAATTGAAGTTACTTCTAAAAGAATTACACGAATGGCAAAGTTTGCCGTTGAAAAGTTTAGCAAAATTTATTCACAATTATTGCTTAAAGTTTTATAGTCAGAAAGAAATTTATAACAAGCTAACCTTGCTTAAGAAAGAGATTGGATAAATTTTTTAGCAATTTCTATGCCGTGCATTTCAATTGAGTGTGTAAGATTGGGAATTTCATGAAACTCTGCATTGAATCCGTTTTGTTTAAGTATTTTTACTGTAAATTTACCAAGGGTGTGGGGTACAACGTTATCATCTGTTCCGTGTATCATGCAAACCGGTGGCTTTGATATACATGAAGAGATGGTTTCTTCAGCGGATACTACGGTACCCGAGAATCCAATAACTGCCTGACATTGTTCTTCAAGTTTTAGAGCAGTATAAAGAGCCATCATGGTTCCTTGGGAAAATCCAATAAATATAAGGTCTTTCCATGTTAAATTATACTCATGAAGCTTTTCTTTGATAAAGTTAAATAAAATTTTTCTTGCGTTTTCAGCGCCTTCCAGCAGGACATTTTCATCTCTGTTTATTAAAGAAAACCATTGCCTTCCCATATCCGGCATATATTCGTATGGAAAAGGTGCATCGGGTATAATAAAAATAGGATTTTGAATTTCTTTCACAAAAAAACTTGTTAAATCTATAAGATTTGCTCCATCTGCACCGTATCCGTGTAAAATTAATACAAGATTTTGCGGTTTTTGATGTGAAAAGTCCCTTGTGTGATAGTTGTCAATCATGTTTTTTTAAAACTTCAATATACTTTTGAATTGATTCATCAGAAATCATTTCTGTTGTACAAACAAGTATTTCATTTTCTTTGTACAGCACACCACCCAAGATACCATTTTCTTCAAATATTTCTAAAGTTTTTTTGGCGTTTTTACATTCAAAAACAAATTCATTAAAAAATGTTTTGTTTTTAACTTTAAAGCCGGCTTTGCTTAGGTTATCGTATAATTTACATGCAATAGCGTGATTTCGCAGTGCAAGGTTTTTAAAGCCGATTTCTCCGAGTAATGTTGCATGAACTGTAAACGCAGTTGCACAAAGACCCTGATTTGAACAGATATTAGATGTCGCTTTATCTCTACGAATGTGTTGCTCTCTTGCAGATAATGTTAAAACAAAACTTCTTTTTCCATCTTCATCTTGAGTTATTCCGCAAACACGTCCTGGCATTTGACGAACATGTTCTTTTTTACATGTAAAGTATCCAAGTAATGGACCCCCAAAACTTAAAGGTACTCCAAGAGATGAAGCATCACCGCAGATGATATCTGCTTTTGGTGGCTCTATCATGCCAAAAGCAAGAATTTCGTTGTTAATTACTACCATCATTGCATCATTTTTATTACAAACTTCACGAATGTTTTCAAGGTTGTTGACATTTCCTGCAAAATCTGGAAATTGTGTAATTATGCAAGCGTATTCACTATTAATTTGAATGTTATTAAGTTCTTGATAAGAGATCTCAACATCGATATTTTTAAGATATGTTTCTAATACTTTAATGTAATCCGGATGCAATTCACCTGCAATACAAACTTTTGTTCTATTCTTTTTTACACGAAGTGCCATAAGAGCTGCTTCTGCGCATGATGTTTGGCCGTCGTACAAAGAAGCATTTGAAACTTCCATATTTGTTATTGCGCAAATAAGCGATTGAAATTCAAAAATGACTTGTAGCGTTCCTTGGGAAACTTCTGGTTGATAGGGAGTGTATGATGTTAAAAATTCTCCTCTTTGAATCATTGCATCAACGGCAGCGGGAATGAAATGATTATAACAACCATACCCTGCAAATATGTGTTTGAACACTTTATTTTGTTCGGCAAAGGATTGAATGTAATCAAGTGTATCTTGTTCGTTTTTATGATCAGGTAAATTAAAAGATTTTGACAAAACACCATTTTGTTGTAGGTAAATTTCGTCAATAGACTTAATACCGATTTTCTGCATTATTGCATTTCTGTCTTCACTTGAAAGGGAGGAGTATCTCATGTGAGATGTAAATAAAACTATAAATATATAGCAAAAGGAAAATTTTTATTTTTCAAGCAATTTTTCCTAAATAAAAACATCTATAAGACTTTTATCGATTATTTATACAGCATTGGTTGTATAATAGAAAATAACAATTTTTGTGGAAAGAAATTATTTATAAGTGGGAGGGACTCATAATCCTGAAAAGATTATGCAGATTATATTTGTGTTAGAACGAGGTAAAGACAAGTCGAACAAAAAATAGAAAAGTACTTTAAAGGAGTACAAAACGGAAGAGGTGTATACCTCTTCATACAAAACTTACTTAGCTACAGATGTAGAAGCAGGAGTTGTTGTGTTAGCTTTTTCTTCAACTTTTTTTGCTTCTTGTTTTTGTGCTTGTGGAGCAGCCTGTTTTGCAGGAGCAGCGTAAACACTAGACAAAGACACAAATGCAGCAACAGTCACAACTTTATTTAAAATAGACATAATGATGAGAAAAAATTTATTAATTCTCTAAATTTATTAATATTTTATAAAAAATAAAAGTCAAGTGATATTTTAAAATGCATGTGATATGATGATAAAATATAAACAAATCTTGACAAATTTAATCA
>JAURNI010000054.1 GCA_030830305.1 Alphaproteobacteria bacterium
CAATATCCTGCTTATATTTGTCATTTAATTTTTTTAAATTTGTGTTTGATGCATTAATTACGCTATTGATTAGATTTTTTTTCAATGCATTACTTATTCGCATTAAATTTATTTTACGTATTGTTGCATTCAATTGTGCTTGAAGTAGGGAAACATTTGCATTGTATATTTCGGTGACCGTTGGCATTATACAATATGTATATAAAAAACCGAAAATGTGTAAAAAAAAATGATGGGATAATCACTAAATAAACTATATTAAGAAACCACACTTAGGACCTCACGTCTGCAGATAGGACAATTGCTACGACTTTTCAACAAGGATTCGCAACAAGATTTGCACATACAAAGATGCCCACATGGTACGAGAATTTCAGTGGAATTTTGATCCATACAAATAACACATTCGGTGATTTCATAGATTCGAAGACTGCTCATATCCAGTTTTGGAACAATCTTCATGTTTGTGGTTTTGATTTGATAGAATGCCTGTGTGTTTGGACGTGAAACCAACACAATATCGTCGGACCCGATTTCGTAGAAATACCCGTCTTGACGAACATCTTTGGGAAATTTGCAGTTCAAATTATTGTTGTAGACATTTGTATATACTTTGCCTTCGGTATCTGTGAAACTGAAGAATTTGATTCTTAGTTTGCTTTTTTCCTTTATACATTGAAGTGTGATCTTTGACATTTTTATTGTAAATTGCGATTTCTTTTTTTGCAGATAAACGTACTTATTAATTATATAAGGATTTTGCCTTATATAATTTGAAGAACTACATTTCCCTATAGTAAGTAAGCATATAATACCCTTTCGCAAAGTTCCACGTTAGAAGTTTACCCCCGTCTTCTGATCCCTTGAACTGCCATTTAAAATCAGTGTTTATTTTGTCTTTCCAATCCATGTAGGTGAGTCGGTGGAAACTCATCCCGTCATACGCCATCTCCTTCTTCTCGCACGTCAACAGCGAAGAGAAGTGATTTTTTGATGTGTCTCGAATTATGCAACTATCAAGTGCATATTTTGCACCATTTAATACAAAACTACTTTGCTTATTTGTAGTTGGCTCATTATCATTGAAGAACTCTAAAACAATTACGTCAGGTAGTTTACCAACCATTTTTTCTTGAATTTGAAATTGCCAATTAACGTTACAATCTTGCAAAAATAGGACATCCAAATTGCGATTTCCCAAATAATTAATTAAACTAAGATAATATCGGATTGGATTGCCTGCTTCATCCACGTCGCGAATATAATAGTATTTGTCTTTGTATTCTTCCGGAATGGAATTGTAGATTTTCTGGATAATAGCATTTGTGTTTAAGATATAAGCGTATTTGTTACCAGTTAAACACGCATCAATTGCATAATTGAAAAGTGCAAACCCGTCTTTCAAAACCTGTGGCACCAGATTACCGCCTTTTTGCTTCCCTTCAATCATCATCTGTCTTAGAAAATGGAAGAATTTGCGTCCTTTGTCTGAAATAAACAATGACACAAACATTGTGTTGAACCAGCAATTAGCCAGTTCCTGAATTGGTGGAACAATTTTGTTGGGGTCCACGTGTTTATTTGCTTTCAGATTTCTCAGCATGTATTTTTTGGCGATGGGGTCATCATATGGGTAGCAGGTTTTTTTACCGGACTTATCTGGGACACCAATTTTTAACGGGGCTTCCAGTAAGAAGGCGCGCTCATTGTTGCAATTGAACACGGGGTTTCTCTGAACCGATTTCAAAGAAACAAGTTCTTTGTTAATAGACGGACTATACGAACTTGCATTTTCATCAATTTTATTATCAATATCTTTGCTAATTTTAACAATTTTTTGGGGTGTTCGGTGAGAAAGAAGCAAAATTTCATTATTTTGTCTTTGTTTCTTTGTTTTATTTTGTTTGGTGGGCAATTTATTCTGGTTTGTTTTTTTCATTTTATTATATCAGTAGATTTTTTCATAGTAATACAACGGCCCGTTTTTTCATTTCTCACTTTTCCTTCTGGACAATCTTTGATTTTTTTTACACTAATACAACGGCCTGTTTTTTCATTTCTTACTTTTCCTTCCCGACAACCCTTTGATTTTTTAACTTTTACGGGAGGCTTTGATAATTTATCGTAAAACGACATGTATATATTACCTAAATGGTTATCACCTTTTTTGATGCTTTTTCCATCTTCGGATACATGGGCGCCCCAAATCATATCTGACCTTGAAAAATGTACCAAAATAATATTGTTCTCTTTTGCAGTCTGTACAATTTTGCGAATTTCGGGATGTCTCTCAATTTTGGACGCAACTAATTTTGTCACAATTTCAATTTGTTTTTTGTCCCAACAGCCGTCACGATCAAATATAGCACCGCGTTTTGCCATTCCGCCTTTTCCACCGGATTCTTTTGCACCTAAAGCATCTTTCTTCTGGTTTTCTTCGCGCACAATCTCAAACAATTCGGGTTTATTGGAACAGTATAAATATTTGAGTGCTTGGTAAGCGTGTTCGACGGTTCGATAAACAAATCCATCATATTCAACATCAAACTCGCTGAAATTTGACAAATCTCTCATTGCTGTTGGTGAAAAAATCGAATCCGCGGGAAGCAATTTAGCTTTGGAATGAAACTGCATTATTGTGGTCATCGTTATATAGATATTTGTATAAAATAATTAATTCTTGAAAACAGTTTATAGGAATCCTAACAATTTTCGGGCTTCCTCCTCAGTTTGATAATCCTTGTGCCATCCATGGTAAAAACATGTGTCTTCAGCACTTTCATTTTCAATAGCAAATGCTGGTCTTTCCACCTTTTTAGGGACCATTTTTCTTAATAGGTGACATGCAAAAGTGAAAAAAAGGTCTTCGTTATAGACCATCTGTTTTGGATAATATTTATCTATGATGTCCCAAGAAATATTCTCCAAACAATCCAGCATTTCAGATTTTTTCCGCAGAGAACATCCGCCATTGATCGCAAATCCATATAATTCTTTATCTTCAGAATGCCAAATACAATTTGCACCGCAAAATGCATAATTCAAATAAATGGTTTCATCAAACATTTTATACATGTAACAATCTTTTTGAAAAATTAAAATATGTTCTCCTGGGATGAATTCCCAGAATTCTTTCGACATAAGTATTCCATTGTATGTGTTTACACTTATATTTGGCTCACAATCTTTGTAATAGATGCGTTTTTCGCTTATTGCAATAACCATACACTGTGAAAACTCAACTTCATATTTTTCGTGGGTAATAATTATCAAATTCCATCCATTTGGATTCAAATGCTGCATAAAATTCTTGATTACACCAACCATTAATTTGTCGTAGCGAGGGTCCATTATCACCGCAACCTTTTCAGAATTTGGGTGCCATACTAGATTAAGTGGTTTTTCAGCAAGGGACAAAAGATAAGTTTTATAAAGGTCTTTCATGAAGTATTTTATAAAAATACTTTATGTTTATTTTGAAAAAAATAAAAAAAGGCAACTAGTGCCGGTTTTTATATTTTTTATATTTTTTTATATTTTTTCATATTTTTTATATTTTTTATATTTTTTCATATTTTTTATATTTTTTCATATTTTTTCATATTTTTTCATATTTTTTTTAAATATTTATACAATTTTTTTTCAATTTTATTAACAAATGCTAATTAAAATTAATAATATAAAAGTAA
>JAURNI010000055.1 GCA_030830305.1 Alphaproteobacteria bacterium
ACCACCCACCACACCAAAAATACAGCACAATTGTGCTGTTTATGTACCATTTTGTATACAAATATGTGTCATTTATGTGTCATTTTGTATACAAAAACACACCAAAACAGCACATATTTGGTACATATTTGTACACTTTTTAGCACATATTTGTATAATATATAGTGCCAAATCTACTACAGAAATGCTATTTTAACATGTTTTGTTAACTGTTTTTGTAAGTTTTTGTATACAATTAATACATTATAATGCCCTTGATACTGTTGTAAACATACCAAATGTAGGTTTAACATTAAGGTTGTTTTGGTTAAGAATGTATGCAGCTTGTATGGAAGTTCTGGTTTTTTTAGTTTCTTTTGTGAAAGAAATGCCATAGTTTTGTTCTTGTTTTGTTGGAATTAATGAGATTTTTTGTGTACCATTTGCCGATTCAAATGAAAGAGAACCTGCAATAATTGCAAGAGGTTGTGAGTAAGTTAGTTCAAAATTACCACCGCTAAAAGCTCTGGATTTTACCCCAATAACGAAGGATCTTGATACAATTGGGCTAAAGTTATTGAATAAACTTAGCGATGATTGCTCACCGACATTGGTTTTTCCAAGGGCAAAGGCTCCCATAAATGAGGTATTTCCAAATATATTTTGTTCAACTTTTGTTTTAATAAATGTAGTTGTATTGTTTCTTCCAAGGGTAAAGGCTCCTGAAGAATATGCACCAAGAAGTGTTGTTGACTCTCTAAGAACACCAAAATCTACATTAAATTTGTTGTTATTTTTGATATGCTCAATAGAAATTGCATGAGCGACGTTGGGGGAATTTTCAACGCTATTCCACCAATCAAGGTTTTGTCCTGTAAAATTTGCTTTGCCGTATGTTGTGCTAAAGTTTATACCAAAACCATTGGTAAAACTTTTGCCAACCACAAAAGCATGGGCATTAAATTGGTTTGATGTTAATGCAATGAAAGGATTAAAGTATATTGACGATTTTTGCATCATGTTTAAGTTTGTGTTTGAAACTTTATTAATTTCAAGCCCCGGTTGGAAGTTTGATCGCAGTGAAAAATCAAGGCCTGCAATACCCCCGGAGTACGCAATATTTGAAATATTATTTTTTACGCCCGACTCACTCGCAATTACTCCAAAAGAATTGCGAAATTGCGAAACATTGTGTACCATATCACCGAATCTTGAATTTGAAAGAGGGTTATTTGGATCTTTTAATGAAAATACATTACTACTTGATAAATTGAAAGCAAATGAACTATTTAGCCCTGTAGAAAAGTTATAAGACTGTACTTGATTATAACTCTGATATGCTTTTGAAGTAAATAAGGAATTAAATGAAGAAGTTGACTGAGTTAATGACATTCTAAATCGTCCATCTTCAACATTATCCCATGTTTCACCTGCAAGGTTTGAACCTTGAATTTGCACAGAAAGCGTCTGACTACCAAGTGAATCACCAAATGCAGGAGATATAATCATTTCGGTATCACTAACGGAAGCAACCGAAGATGAATTTGTAGTTCTCACAACACTTTCTAAATTATAAACACCTGTAAGCATTCGGTAATTAAGCATTCCAAAACCATAAACATTGGAGGCAATTCTACGGTATGGTGATTTACACTGTGCATCAGTTTCACCAGAAAGACAAAAATAATAACCCGTATACGTTGCGTTTTTGTCACGATCGTGCGAAGTCTCACTTGAAGTTGATAACATAATTCTATCAATCGGCTTTGCTTCTTTAGCGGTGCCGTCTGCGTTGTATCCCGGAATTACCGTTTTACCAACCCAAACATCGTTCATTGCAATAATGGTTGAACCATCTTTTACTACGATATCATGTGAGGTGATTTTTGATATTGCTTCACCAATTTTTGTGTTATCATAAGAACCATTTGTTTTTAAATCTGCATCAACGATTGTATTATTTGTATTTCCTTGATCTGCATAAGATGTCCCTACTCCTGTTGTATTAGTTGGTTTTGCAGCTTGATCTAAAAGAGTTGCAACATTGGCTGTTGTAACATCGATTAATTTTGGACGAAAATACTCCTTTAAAGTATCGGTTCCATGCACTATTGCTTCAGTTGGAAGTGCACCACTTGTATAAGAAGCAACTTCGCCATACATTGGTGTAGACTGAAATGCTATTGAACGAAGTGCGTCCCTTGTTGTAATACTTTTTCCACTTTGCACATTACCAATGATAGCTGTTAAAATTGCCGATGCCTGCCTTGCAACACCAAGTGTTGCATTACCACTTGTACCATAACTTTCATTAAAGCCTGCCATTGTAGTCCGCATTTTATTTGCGGATTTATCATAATAATACACTACCGACTGGTAAGAAACCGGCACAGAAAGAGAAATGTTTTTTAATGCACCAGCATTATAACTGTCTTCCGGTATATAATATTTCAACTTATTATTACTGTCAAATTCTCCATAATTCATTACTGGAATTGCAACAACTGGGACACTTTTTTTTGGATCCATCAAACCAATGTGGTCAGAATCTTTAATAAGATAATCTTCCGGTATAACTCTTGCGGCAAAACTTGTATAATTACTACCAGTATAAAAAACATTATTCAAAAATTTTTCATTTTTTGAGGTTTCTGTTCCGCTTGTGTCAGCCACACCTTCGCCAAGAGGAATCACCATAACTTTACCGGTTGAATTTTGTTTAAAAAAAGAGTTAGTATCATCAAATATTGCTTTCCTTACATTTGGAGCATTATTAACAAAGTGTGTATTGAAATCATAAAAAAACAGATTTCCATAAGATGACATACTGTTGAATGTATCTCTAATTTGTTCCGCAGTATAACTTATTCCAAGAACTTGGTTGTGAATTTTTTCGTTAGAAAAACCAATTGATGTATACTGTTTATTGTTGTCCGTTGTTGGAGTAATAGCATTAATTAAGCTTGCTGTTGGCGTACTATTATATGCAACATTGGTTGTGTTATCTGTATAATACTTTATAATATTTGTACCTTGAATTAAAGGATAATAAGAAGAACTCATATCAATCCATGATGATGTATCACCAGATGTGGCAAGGTTTGCATCATTATTTGCAACAGTTTGTGTTGAAAGATTTGCAAAAGCACCGCTACTTGATTTTGCAGCCACACCCCAGCCAATCATAATGATATCTGCTCTATTATTTTTGTTTGTTGTATTATATGAGTTATGATCGTATATTGCATGTAAAAGACCGGTATCATAAGCACCCCAATACGACTGAGAACTATTTGTACCAGTATTAAGATTTTTACCAATGACACCTCTGTACGACAAAGGAAGAGTATTTGGTGAAAAGAGATCGGAAGTTGATGTACAAAATTCTGCAGACGCAACTTGCACACCATTACAATCATATCCAAGTTGAGAAGGTAACGAAGCAAGAGACCTCACAACAGAACTGGTCTTACAACTCTGAATAACTACTAAAGCAAATAATAACAATGCTTTTAGACAAACCTCCTTTTTAATCATAATTTAAACTGCAAGCAAGCTTGGATTTTCAATAAAAGATTTAATGGTATTTAAAAATTCTGCAGCAAGAACACCATCAATAACACGGTGGTCACATGAAAGGGTAAGTGTTATAACTTCGTCTTCACATAATGTATTGGTTTTTTTGCATAATTTTGGTGTTGTTTTAACGCCTCCAACTGCAATAATAGCAGATTGCGGTGGGTTAATGATTGCATTAAATTGCAAAACATTATACATTCCAAGATTTGAAATTGAAAAACCTCCACCCTGAAATTCTTCTAAGGAAAGTTTGTTTTCTCTTGCTCTTTTAATTAAATCCTTTGTTTCATTTGCAATTGTACGAAGGGATTTGATATCTGCATTTTTAACAATCGGAGTAATAAGACCGTCTTGAACACCAACAGCAACGGAAATATCTACATTATTGTAGATAATCATTCCATTTTCAGACCACGAAGCATTAACGTTTGGGTGTATTTTTAATGCATTTGCACAAGCTTTAATGATAATATCATTTACGGAAACTTTTTCGCCGAATTTTTCAAGATACTCATTAATTTGCTTTCGCGCCTTATTTAAGTTTTTTACACTTGATTCAACTGCAACATAAAAATGAGGAACCGTCTGTTTTGACTCAAGAAGTCTTTTTGCAATAACTTTCCTCATATTTGAATGAGGAACAACATAAGATTGCTGAGAACTTCTACCGAAAACATGTGTGCCTTGCGGAACTTTTTGCAGAACAACACTTGCGTTTTCAATATCTTGTTTTATTACTCTTCCATTTGGACCAGAACCTTCAATTTTACTAATATCAACACTCTTCGTTTCGGCAACTCTTTTTGCAAGAGGTGAAGCAAAAATTCTTTCATGTGAATGTTGTTGTGGTGTATTTTGTGGTTTTTCTTCAGATTTTTGGCCTTGGTTTACTTCTTTTTTTTGAGCTTCATTGTTACCAACTGATGGTTTTGTAATAATATTATCAATTACTGATTTATCTTCACCTTCTTCAAGGAGTACTGCAATTAATGTGTTCACTTTAACACTGTTCGTACCTTCTGGAATAACGATTTTCCCCAAAACCCCATCATCTGTTGCTTCAACTTCCATTGTGGCTTTGTCTGTTTCAATCTCTGCAATAACATCTCCGGAAGAAACTTTATCACCTTCTTTTTTCAACCATTTTGCAAGATTGCCTTCCTCCATTGTTGGGGAAAGTGCAGGCATAAGAACCTCAATAGCCATTCCTTAAATAACAAGTTTTTTGCTAATAATTGCAATTATTGAATAATCAAGTATTTTTTTATGGAACAATTGATTTGACGCATTCCATAATATCATTAACACTTGGTAAACACATCTTTTCAAGGTTGTTTGCGTATGGCAATGGCACATCTTTTGCACAAATTCGCTTTGGTTCTGCGTCAAGGTAATCAAAAGCTTGTTCTATCACAACTGATATAACTTCCGATGCAACACCCGCATAAGCCCAACCTTCTTCAATTACTACTATACGATTTGTTTTTTTAACAGAATTGATAACGGTTTCAGTATCAAGCGGTTTAAGGGTTAGTAAGTCAATAACCTCACAAGAAATACCTTGTTCTTCAAGTTTTTTTGCAGATTCAATTGTGTATTTCATCATATAAGAAAATGAAACTAGAGTAACATCATTTCCTTCTTGTACAATTTTTGCTTTACCAATTTCAAGAGGTTCATCAAAATTTTCACCAATTTCTTCACTTGTACCGTAAATAAGCTCACTTTCAAGGAAAATTACAGGGTTGTTATCTTTAATTGCAGCCTTTAGCAGAGCTTTGGAATCTTTTGCTGTGTACGGAGCAATAACCTTTAAACCGGGGCAATGAGCATACCATGAAGCATAACATTGCGAGTGTTGAGCCCCCACCCTTGCAGCAGCACCGTTTGGCCCACGGAAGACTATTGGACAACCAACTTTTCCACCAGACATATAATTTGTTTTCGCTGCAGAGTTAATAATTTGGTCAATTGCTTGCATTGCGAAGTTGAATGTCATAAATTCAACGATTGGACGCAGCCCATTAAAAGCTGCACCAACAGCAAGCCCGGCAAAACCGTGTTCTGTTATTGGTGTGTCAATTACTCTTTGTGCACCGAATTCTTGCAAAAGACCTTGAGTTACCTTGTACGCACCTTGATATTCAGCCACTTCCTCCCCCATAATAAAGACATCGGGGTTAGCTCTCATTTCTTCGGCCATTGCGTCCCGCAAGGCATTTCGCACGGTAATTGTTGCCATTGCTAATTAAGTTAAATTTCTCAAATTAATAACCATTCAAACAAAATTGTCAAGAGTATTTTTTTTGGCTAAATGCTTGATGCACTGCCTTAGTTACAAGCAGATTTTGTTGACATTCAAACCGCCCGTTTTATTGGGTAAGCAACTCATATAATAACTTGATGGTTGATATTTCAATAGTTTGGCAGAAAATAAAACTCGTGTTCTCGTTTTTGAAATTTCCAAGTTGGATAGCACAAAAAATAGCATTTTGGATTAAAGTTTATAAATTTAAAAAATTACCGAAAGACAAACAAGAGTTCTTGTTTAGTATTTATACAACAAAGCATCGCACCGATGTGGCATTTTTTAACAACAATGAGATAATAATAAGATGTCTACAAATTGATGGTTTTATTGAATATGAATATTGTGAAGGTGAAATGGTAGAATACAAACTAGAACAATGGTGTCGTGATGAAGGACAATACGGCTATACAATTACTGCAAAATATTATAAAATTATTGAATATTTGTGGAGAAAGATACAAAAGAATTACTTTAATAAACAAAAACTTGATTACAAACGGGAAGAAGATATACCATTTTAACCACACAACCCCACCAACACCACAATTTGAAGTAACAGTAACAGACCAACCCCACAAAAAGGAAAAAGACAAATTGACAAACTACTACATTGAAATTGTTACAAAGGTGTAGAATTTATTTTTTTTGTTATCACTTGACTATTTGATTTTTATTACTAAATACCCTAGAAATTTTCTAGGTTTATGCGAATTGCAATCATCGGTGCTGGAGTTTCCGGTCTTTCAGCAGCATGGTTTTTAAAAAATGAACACACTGTTACCGTTTTTGAAAAACAAGAACATTTTGGCGGGCACGCAAACACTTCAACAATCAATTATAATGGAAATGAAATAAATGTAGACACAGGTTTCATTGTGTTTAACTATAAAACTTACTACCACCTTCAAAGACTCTTCAACAATCTTGGTATTGATGTTGTCAAAAGCAATATGTCATTTGGTGTTTCAAATAAAGAAATTGAATACTCAAGTGTAGGTCCCTTTGCAAATAAAAAAAATTTATTTAAACTTGATTACCTTAAAATGCTATTTGAAATAATGCGTTTTAATAGAATTTCAAAAAAAACAGAACTTTCTATAGAAGAAAGTTTGGAAGAATATTTAAATAGATTTGCATTTTCAAAATATTTTCGTAGAAATTATATTTACGCTATGGCCGGAGCAATATGGTCATGCACGGCAGAGGAAGCAAAACAGTACCCTGCTAAGTCTTTTATCAATTTCTTCAAACACCATGGTCTTTTACAAATTACAAACCATCCTCAGTGGTACTCTGTTAAAGGAGGCTCTAAAGAATATGTTCGCAAAATTATGGAATGTCACGAAATAACATTCAAAAAAGCCTGTGTTTTTAATGTTATTAAAAATGGAAACTCGGTACAAGTTACCCATAAAAATGGAGAAGAACTGTTTGATAGTGTTATTATTGCAACACATGCAGACGAAGCTTTTACATTAACAAATGAAGAAACAATAAAAGACTTTAAATACAGTAAAAATATTGCAATTTTACACAAAGATTCATCACTGATGCCAAAAAATAAACAAACATGGGCAAGTTGGAATTATGTTTCAAACAATACAAATAATTTGTGTCTTACATACTGGATGAACAACCTTCAGCCAATTAAAAAATCTCTTCCGCTTTTTGTAACTTTAAACCCAACAAAAGAAATTAAACAAGAAGATATTTTTTATCAAACAACATACTACCACCCAATTTTCAATAATATGGCACATAAAATTCAAGAAAGAATTCAAGATATTCAAGGAAAGAATAACATTTATTATATCGGCTCTTACATGGGGTATGGTTTTCACGAAGACGGAATAAAATCTGCTTATGATACCTGCAGTACATTAGTTACAAAAATGCCATGGTAAAAAACAATTACTTACTTAAAGCGAAGGTAATGCACAAAAGAGTTTTTCCAAAAGAGAATTTCTTTTCTTACAATTCAACCTATATTATACTCCCGCTTTTTAATAAGGAAGCAGTTTTAAATAAAATCTTTTCAATTAACAAATTAAACCTGTTTTCTTTTTATGATAAAGATCACGGAACAAGAAAACAGAATTCCAATACATTAATTTGGGCTTTAGAAATATTAAAAAAAACAGGATTAAACCAAAATGATATCCAAGAGATAACGCTTTTAACTCATCCACGGTGTTTGGGTTTTGTTTTTAATCCCGTAAGTTTTTATTTCTGTTTAAATAAAACAAATAATGTAATTAGCATCATTGCAGAAGTAAATAATACCTTCGGGCAAACACATAGTTATGTTATTTTTGAAGAAGATTTCAGACCGATTTCTAACAATAAATTTTATAGAGCAACAAAAGAGTTTTTTGTTTCTCCATTTCTCAGTATAGAAGGAGACTATGAATTTTTATTTAATTATTCAAAC
>JAURNI010000056.1 GCA_030830305.1 Alphaproteobacteria bacterium
GAACGATCGGAAAGCCATTCCTCATTAATTTCTTCGTTAAGACGAGGTAAAATTCGTACAACTTTATTTCCTTTAGAATCAACCCTAATTGCACTACCAAGAGAGTCCATAACATCAATTGATGGAGTTTTGGTAAGTTCCCATGACCTATACGTAAACGCATAAGGTTTTGCAGTAAGGGCGCCAACGGGGCAAAGGTCTATTATATTTCCAGAAAGTTCGCTTGTAATATTTTTATTTAAAAATGTTGCAACTTCGGTGTCGCTTCCTCTGTTAAATGAACCGATTTCAGAAGTTCCCGCAACTTCTTCCATGAATCGAACACAACGCATACAGTGAATACAACGAGTCATTGCGGTTTTAACCAACGGACCCATAGATTTTTCCTCCACAGAGCGTTTGTTTTCGTCAAAGTTTGAGACTGCAGAGCCATATTTTATTGATTGATCCTGTAAATCGCACTCACCGCCTTGGTCGCAAATAGGGCAATCAAGCGGGTGGTTTGCAAGCAAAAATTGCATAACATTTTTACGAGCAGATTGTGTCATTTCATTTTTTGTTTCAACTGCCATACCTTCTGCAACATTAATTGCACAAGAAGCCTGTGGTTTTGGTGGACCGGGTTTGATGTCAACTAAACACATACGGCAGTTTCCTGCAATTGAGAGGCGATCATGATAACAAAAGTGCGGAATTTCAATACCGGCGATATCTCTGCATGCTTGAAGTACTGTTAAACCCTGCGGAATTTGGTATTCTGTGCCATTTATTGTTACTTTTACGGTTGCAATTTCAGACATCTGACGAAGTTAAAGTGTTATCCATTTCATTTAACTTATGATTGGCTAAAAATTGTTTGTCAAGTGGTATCAAATGATATCCTTCTAAATATCCACCAAAGCCTATCGCTTCTTCACTTGAAGCTTCTTTGTAAAAAAGTTTTACCTCCGGCTTTTCTTTTAATGAAGCATTTTTAAAGTAAAGAAAGAGAGGGCGGGCAATTTTGTATTCTGCTGTTGAAATTGAGTAATTATTCGGTGAAATATCATTGATTGCAATAGCCTGAAGTTTTGTTTTATTTTCCATGTAATGAGAGTATCCAAAAATACCAACTGCGCCATTGCGAAGAGAGATTTTATGTACAATAAAAGCGTCATTTTCACCAGATTCAATAAATCTGCCGTCATTACGAATTAAAGAGCATGCTTGTTTGGTTTTTTCTTGAAATTTTTCATGAAATGCGGGTATCTGCATACAATAATTTGTAAGTGCAATTTCTGTAAAGGAATCTCGTGTTCCTGAAGTAGAAGGTGGACCATATATCACAATATCAACATTTGGTAACTTAGGGTTGATATCGCTCCACTTACTGTATGGATTTGTAATAATCTCGCCATTGTGTAATACATTTCTTGCTAAAGCTTTAAATAGTTCGTCTTCGGTAAGTGATTTGGGTATATCTTCGTACTTACTGTTGTAATGGACGGCAAGAACTATAGCATCTAAACCGATCGGCACGGAAGTGTAAGAAACATTATTTTTAATACATTCAGATTTTTCGCCTTGTTTAATTGGTCTTGATGCGTTAACGATATCAGGTGAATTAACATCATTTCCACGGCAAAATGCAGAAAACCCCCCGCCTGTGCCAACGGATTCAACTATTGGAGTTTGAAGATTTGTTTTATATGCGAATTCTTCAGCAATAACAATTGCAAACGGATAAACCGTTGAAGAGCCGCTCATTAAAATGGATGCCTTTGAATGCAAAACAATAACAAATGCTAAAAAAAAGAAACGCATTATTTATTCACAAATGTTCCGATAAGGTTTTCAAGGTTAATTGAAGACTGTGTATATATTACTTCTTCGTTTTCGCTAAGATATTCTTCTTCTGCGCCGGGTAAAAGTGCAATAAATTTTCCTCCAAAAAGACCAGATGTTTTCACTGCCGCTGTTGTATCTTTTGGTAATTTTATACTTTTTATTACTTCAAAGGTAACTTTGACATCATAACTTTCAGGAAGTACATTGATCGTTGTTACGGAACCGATTTTATAACCGGAGAGTTTTATATCAGAACCAATTGAAATGCCATCAATATCATTGAATCGTGCGAAATAAGTTTGCATTTCAGCAGTGTTAATGGAATTTTTTTTGATAGCCAAAAACATGTAAAACGCAAACCCAGCAAATACTAATATTGATATAATTGAAGCAGAAAATTCAAGAGGGGACTTTATTCTAAACTTGCTAATTTTTTTTGTTGGCATAAAATTCTAAAATTCCTTGACAACTCAAATAAACATTATTTTGAAAAACGCAAGCCATTTTTTTAAAAATGAAACTTTTAGGTGTAAATATTGACCATATCGCAACTCTACGAAATGTTAGAGACGCAAAAACCCCTGATCTCATGCGTGCTATTGATATTATTGATAAATGTATGGGAATTGAATGTATAACAATTCACTTACGGGAAGATCGCCGTCACATTAAAGACATAGATGCAAAGCTTTTGTGTAATGAGTCACCTCTTAAGATAAATCTTGAAATTGCTTGTACCGAAGAAATGGTTAATTTTGCAGTACAAAATAAGCCATATTCAGTGTGCTTTGTACCTGAAAAAAGAGAAGAAATGACAACAGAATCCGGTCTTGATGTAATATCACATAAAAACAAAATTGCAAGTGCAATTATTAAACTAAAAGAAGTAGGTCTTAAGGTTTCGTTATTTTTAGATCCTGTTTCAGAACAGATTGAAACTGCAAAGGAAATTGGTGCTGATGCTGTTGAAATTCACACGGGAAAGTATTCAAATGATGTTGGTATTGCACAGCAAAACGAACTTATTCGTATTCAAGATGCAGCAAAATTAATTGTTGAACTTGGAATGGAATGTCATGCTGGGCATGGTTTGAACTATAAAAACATTGTGAAATTAGCTAAAATTGAAGAAATTTCCTTGTTTAATATTGGGCATTTTTTAATCGGGGAATCAATTTATTTGGGTTTGGAAAAAGCTGTTAATAAGATGCACGAAATAATCAACGCTTAGTTTATTACTTAATGCTATTAATTAAGTTTTTTACTTCGTAACAAGGTAGTCCTTTTGCTCCAGTCCATGAACCAACTGTTTTTATGATAAAAGCTTGAAATAAACCTGAAAATTCATAACCACCGATTTCTCCAATCCATTGCTTTGATGTAATAAATTCATCAATTTCCTGTGGTGAAAGATTTTTCATTTTAATGCGAGTAAGCGTTCTTCTTTTTGATTCCGTACCATCTGCTCTTTTTAAAAAAACACTAGTGTAAACGGTATGATTTCTTCCGGTGTAAAGTTTTAAAATTTGACGAATTTCCTCTTCATTTTGTGGAATACCAATTAGTCTTCTACCAACAAAAACAGATTTATGTGCAGTCAAAACATTCAGACCTTCCTTCCATATCATTTCTGTTTTTCCTTTTGTAATACGGTCTATGTAAAAGACCGGTGTTTCTTTTTTTCTTAAAGATAAATCAATGCTTGGATTTTCAACACTTGACGGTTTATACCCAATTTCTTTTAGTAATTTAATTGAACTTTCGTTTGATGGAATAAATACAAATTCTTTCATATTTTTTATATATACTTTTTTACAAGGAAATCTTCTCGAATTGTTTTTTCGTCTCCGGCTGTAAATTTAACCGTTACAAGAGTTCCTGTTACTTTTGTAACGGTACCAATTCCAAATTTTGAATGTGACACCAAGTTTCCAATAAAAAAAGTATTTCCATTTTGGGGTATGGTTGTTTTTTCTTGGGTAAATCCCCCATTACTCCAAGATTGTTGTTTTCTAAATGATGAATAATCGTTTTGAAATGAAGATGAGTTATCTGTAAATTCGATTGAATCGTCTGCAAGTTCAAGAATTTCATCTAAAAACATGGATTTTTCACTTGAAAGAGAAAACCCTTGTTTAATAAATGAAAGCTTTGTGCTGGAAATGTACAATCTTTCACGAGCTCTTGTTATTGCAACATAAGCAAGACGCCTTTCTTCTTCAATTCCCGTAGTGCCGGATTCCTCAACGGTGCGGTCAGAAGGAAAAAGCCCTTGGTTCCACCCCGGTAAAAAGATAAAAGGAAATTCCAAACCTTTTGAGGCGTGGATTGTCATAATACTAATAGAATCTGATGCGTTTTCCATGTCATCAATGCTTGTTGCAAGGGATACATAATCCAAAAATTCTTCAGCTGTTTCAAAGGATTCTAATGTAATTAAAAGCTCGTTAATATTTTCAATTCTTTGTTCAAACGAAGTTTCATCATCTTTTTTAAGATAATCTTCATATTCGATTTCCTTTAAAATACTCTTAATAATATTTACAAGCGTATTAGCTTGTAGAGATTCTCTCCATTTAAGAATTTGCCCACCAAGAAGTATAAGTGCTGAATATGCCCGTTTTGGAATTTCAATTTCTCCGCCAAAGCCACTTGCAAGTGTTGTTAGCATTGTCAGTAAATTTGTATTTTGTGTCCTTGCTTGTTCGTAAAGTTTGGAAATAGTAGTTTCCCCAAGGCCCCTTTTTGGTGTTGTTAAAACTCGTTCCGTTGCAAGGTCATCTTCAGATGACACTAAAATTTTAATATAAGCAAGAATATCTTTTACTTCTTTGCGTTCGTAAAATCGTAAGCCTCCAATTATTTTATAAGGAATGCCTGCAAAAACCATAGCTTCTTCAATTGCTCTTGTTTGGCGAATTGTTCGCACAAGTATTGCAAAATCTTTATATTCGTACCGATGACGAAATTCCTGAATTTTTCCTGTAATATATTTTGCTTCGCTTTTGGAGTCGTAATGGATATCAATTTTAACTTTATATGTTTCTTCTACGTCTGTCCATAGTGTTTTTCCGTGCCTTCCTGCGTTATTCTGAATAAGTTTTGATGCAACGCTCAGGATATCCTTACTTGAGCGATAATTTTGCTCCAACTTAATAACCTTTGCGTTTGAATTTTCTTTATTAAAACCTAAAATGTAGGAAATATCCGAACCACGCCAGCCGTATATTGACTGGTCATCGTCCCCAACGCAAGTAATGTTTTGGTTATTTCCGGCAATGAGTTTTATCCACTTTTGTTGTAGACCATTGATATCCTGGTATTCGTCAATTAATATATACTTAAATAGATTTTGATACGAATTTCTAATTTCATCATTTTTAAGAAGTAAATCAACACAGTTAAAAAGAAGATCGTCAAAGTCCATAGCATCAAGCCTTTTGAGTTCTTTTTGATATTCTTCATAAATTTTTACCATTTCAACGCGGGTGTAGACATCTGGAAAATTATGTAAAACACTATCAAGTTCGTTTGGTTTTATAAATTTTTCTTTAACTTTGGAAATAAACCCGCTAATGGTTTGGGCATTCACTGCATCATTAATTTCAAGGCGTTTTAAGGTATCAGTTATAACTTTTTTTTGGTCGGAAGTATCAAGAATCGTGAAGTTTTTTGTATAACCGAGTAAATCTGCATATCTTCTTAAAATTTTAAGAGCCATGCGGTGGAATGTGCCAATATTCAGGTATCTTCCTTCAATATTTATAATGTTTTGCACCCTTTCAAGCATTTCATTTGCTGCTTTGTTTGTGAATGTTACTGCAAGAATTTGGCTTGGCATTGCAAGTTGTTGTTCAAGAATTTTTGCAATTTTTGTGGTAATAACCCGTGTTTTTCCACTGCCTGCCCCTGCAAGTACTAAAAGAGGCGAACCAAAATGGTTAACGGCTTCTTCTTGGGCTTTGTTCAACTTCATTAATTAATAAAACTTTGTTTGCATCAAAACTGTTTTTTTATTAAACGCAAGTTTTTTTGTTGTTATAATCCAAGCCAACCAAAAAAACCACCTCCTTCCCGTACTCTTGGGGAGCTACCTTCCCGTTGTCTTTCATAAACTGAGCTTAGTTTTTACCCCATTTGTTTCTGAAACTACCGACTTTGAAGTTTTTCCCCTATTTATAGTTTTTCCCCTATTTATTTCTGAAGCTAGCGACTTTAAATATGCACTCGATGACATATTACTATATGAAGAATTGCTACCGTCCGAAGACAGTCTACTTAAGGATTCAGAGCTTAATGTTGAAGGGCCACCACTTCTTCTATCTGCAATTTTACTATTTATTCTTTTTTGTTGTTCTTCAAGTTCATATTCTTGATTTTTTAAATCCTTATATGGGGTGTTGTAATAATGTTGTATTGGTGGCATATTGCTTGGTATGTGATCACCACGCGATCCGTGTTTTGCAAAAATATTGGTTTCTTTTGCTAGGTGATCATCAATTTTTTGCCGTGTTAACAGATTTTCGTATTTTATTTTTTGTGCAAGATATTTTGTCTTGTAGTCATCACCTCCACCAGAACCGTTTCCTCCGCCACCTTGCATTACAACAGGTTGACCTCCACCAAAACCGCCATTTTGTTGAGGATACATACCAGGTTGCGCAAAGCGTTGCATTAATTGTGCGTTTTGGTCTCGTAACTTTTGATTTTCCTGCTGCATCTGTGCAAGTTGCTGTTGCAATTGTGCAAGCTGTGCTTGTAATGGTGTTATTGCTTGTTGTAATTGTTGTTGCTGTGTCATATTGTCGTTATTAATTATTGGTTCTTTTTTTTTATTTAGGTCATCAGTCTCTTTTTTAACAGGTGGTTTTTTTTGTTCAATATTTTGCCCAGGTACTTTGTCTTTTCCATTAATTCTTTCCCTTTGTTGTAGTGGAATTTCCTTTGTTTTTTCTGATTTTATAGAAATTACACTTGCACCAAATACGCCAATAAATACTCCTAACAATAATAGACCAGGCGTACTAAATAGACCAGCCGTACTAAATAGACCAGCCATACCAGCATCTTTACCAATAATAATAAGGCCAGCAATCGCAGCCATACCTATTACTCCAAAAACAAAGTATTTTATACCCCTTAAAATCTTTTGCCGATCCGTAAGTTCCCTCAATGATTTATCACTTTGCAAAAAAGCACCAACACCGAATATGGTGGCAGCAATACCAAGTGCTACAAATATACCAAATGCTGGTGTTGCAAACGATACTACGCCGAGAAGTCCCAGTAATGCAAGTATGACCGCACAAATTCCAAACCCAAACATTAACCACAGAATTCCCTTCCTTTTATACCATGGTAGTTGTGCGTCATCCGGTTGATTTACAATCACACCATTAAGGTTAGCTTGGGAATTTTGTGTGCTACTTCCTCCAATCTGTTGCGGTTGTTGCATAAGAAGCAATCATAAAATTAAACAGCTAATATTGTAACAATAACACATTATTCATATGAAGTCAATAAAATTCTTTACTTTTTGTATTTTTATATAATATCATAGGCGTGTTATCTACAAACAATGAAATGCAACAAGCTTTAATTTACAATCTACTATCATCTTTTTTTAGCGTATTACTTATTATAGTAACTAAAATAATGGTAACAAATGGTATTATTGTTTCAGAAATTGCAAGCTTCTTTCGCCATGTTTCTGGTTTGGTTGTTGTGATGCCATTTTTTATTAAAACTTTAGAACAAAAACCCCATCATTTTGTGCATAAAATTCCACAAAAGCTGATGTTTTTAAGAGCATTATTTTTTACTATTACAACATTTTGTTGGCCAATAGTATACACACACATTCCGCTTCATATTGCAATGACAATTGCCTTTCTGGTGCCGTTTCTTTCAAACATTATGCTTGCTGTGTTTTTGAAAGAAGAAATTCCAAAACATGTTTGGGTTGTAAAAATTATTGGTATTGTTGGTGTTGTGATTATCCTTGAACCTCATGTTCATGAGTTTAACCAGTACTACTTCCTTGCGCTTATTTGCGTTGTATTTTGGGCAGTTGCAACAACACTAAACAAACACATTGCAAACAAAAAAGTAAAACTGAACATTTCGCTTTATTATCTCACTGTATATTCAGTTATCTTGACTGGTATTCTTGTAATGCTTTTCAGAGTACCAATGCCTAAAAATATGATTCAACCGATTTTATATCTTGGGGTTATCAGTATTCTGGCGCAGTGGTTCACAATGCATGCTTACAGGCACGGAAAGGGTTATCTTGTAAATGCAATGGAATTTATTCGCTTTCTAATGTTTCTTGCAACCGATATCATTCTTTTTGGAGCGGACTTAACATTAATGGTAATAGTGGGTTCTATATTAATAGGTGGAAGTGTGTTATATATTGTAAAAAATTACAGATAAAATCACAATATAACAAAATTCTTGACTAATCTATTATCTTGTACTTTTCAACTAAAAAAACCATGATATACCTTGATTCCAATGCAACAACGGCAATTTCAAAAAAAGCATTGGAGGAAATGAATAAAATTTATGAAGCTGGTTATATTAATCCTTCTTCCATTCACTTCAGTGGAAGGCTTGCAAAAAAACATCTTGAGCAAGCAAAGGAGAGAATCCTATCCTCTTTAAACGCAAGCGGTTATGATTTAGTTTTTACATCGTCCGGAACGGAAGCGAATAATTTAGCGTTAAATGGTAAAAAAGTTCTTACAACTGGTATTGAGCATGAATCTATTAAAAATCAACCTTTTGTAAAAACTGTTACTTCTGTAAATAATAATGGTTATATTGATTTCAAGCAGTTTCAAAGCTTTGCAGAGCAGGGTGGTTGTGCTTCAATAATTTGGGCAAATAACCAAACCGGTGTTGTGCAAAACATGGAAAAGATTTTAGAAATTAAAGGAAGCTGTCTGTTGCATACCGATGCAATTCAGTACGCAGGCAAAAGGCTTATAAATCTTGTAGAGACACCTATTGATGCAATTACAATTTCAAGCCATAAAATTCATGGACCTCA
>JAURNI010000057.1 GCA_030830305.1 Alphaproteobacteria bacterium
AGCAGTTCTTCCTGCAATAAAGCCTACGGTTGGCTTCTTAATTTTGTGATTTTTTAAAAAATCACAAGCTTGTTCTTCTGCATCACCACCAATTTCACCAATCATAATAATTGATTTTGTTTCATCGTCGTTGAGGAATAATTCTAATGCGTCAATAAACGATGTTCCGGAGATTGGGTCTCCGCCAATACCAATACAAGTTGACTGGCCCAATCCTGCTTGAGTTGTTTGATGAACGGCTTCATATGTTAATGTTCCAGATTTTGAAACAATCCCAACGGACCCACGTCTGTGAATGTGTCCCGGCATGATTCCAATTTTGCATTCACCAGGTGTAATTACGCCAGGACAATTTGGACCAACTAAGCGAGATTTTGATCTCTCTAAAACAGCTTTTACTCTTACCATATCAATTACAGGAATACCCTCGGTAATACAAACAATCAATTCAATTTCTGCATCAATTGCTTCTAAAATTGCATCTGCTGCAAAAGCTGGTGGAACATAAATTACCGATGCATCACAGTTTGTTTCTTTTTTTGCTTCTTTTACAGTATTAAAAACCGGTAAATCAAGGTGCTTAGTTCCTCCTTTTCCAGGTGTAACGCCACCAACCATTTTTGTGCCGTAAGCGATTGCTTGCTCGGAATGAAAAGTTCCTTGTGCACCGGTGAAACCTTGGCATATTACCCGTGTATTTTTGTTAACCAATACAGACATAATTTTTGTAAGAAATTTAAAATATTTCTCTTTTGAGGCAAGACAATTTATTTTGCAAGATTTTTTTAAAATTAAAATTGTATGTGTTATTCTGTGATAAGAATAAGATTGTTGACATTCCTCAAATTTTATGATATGATATCTTTGTAACTGACAAAAATAAATTAATAAAAAAGCACAATGAATATTGTAAATAATATAGATTATAGGAATATTGTAAATTTTCCAGATGGCAAACCGCTGTATATGTCAAGACACGGTCAGTTGAAAATGAATATACACAGCATGTATTGTTATTTAAATGAAATAGAAGAAGTACTTCTTAATATGGCTATTTCTTTTGGAATAAACTAGCAGACATCTTTTATAAGTTGTAGCATAATTTGAAGAGATTGAGATGAGTTGAGTCTTGGGTCACAATGTGTATGGTAACGCTTTGAAAGATCTGCATCTATAATATTTTGAAAGCCGCCAAGACACTCTGTTACATCATTACCAGTCATCTCAAGATGCACACCACCGGCATAAGTTCCAAGTTTTTGGTGAATTTTAAAAAATGAAAAAATTTCAGATGAAATATCTTCGACCTTTCTTGTTTTATAACCGTTTTGAGCTTTAATAATATTTCCATGCATTGGATCAACTTGCCAAATAACGCCAACATTAGATTCTTTAACTTTTGCAATAATTGGAGGCAGTAAATCGTCAACTTTATCTTTACCCATGCGAGTAATAAGTATAATTTTCCCATCTTCGTTTGCAGGGTTTAGTGTTTTGATTATCTCAATCAGCTCTTGAATGTCCGTTGTTGGACCAACTTTAATACCAACAGGATTTTGAATGCCACGCAAAAACTCAACGTGGGCATCGGTAATTTTACGAGTACGGTCTCCAATCCAAAGTTCATCTGCGGAAAGGCAGTAATTTTTTCCGTTATGTTCACGAACAAGTGCTTCTTCGTAGTGCAATAACAATGCTTCGTGCGATGTAAAAAAATCTGCTTGTTGTAATTTGTGATTATCTTGCAATGAGTATCCACAATTTTCAAAGAATTGAATGTGACTATTAATTTTTTTTATAATTTCTTCAAAGTCTTCATTGCCATTTGCAATGGAAAGAAATTCTTCATTCCACCTCGAGATATTTTCAAATGAAGCAAACCCCCCGCGCGCAAGACTTTGTATAAAATTATATGTTGCTGCAGAATAAAAATATGTTTCCAAAATTTTATTTGGATTTGCTTTTCTTGCTTCGTCTGTGAATTCAATGGAATTGATAATATCACCCCTGTAAGAAGGTAGTTGGACTCCATCTTTTTCTTCAATATCGGCAGATCTTGGTTTTGCGTATTGTCCGGCAATTCTACCAATTTTAACAACAGGCCTTTTAAAACCTTCCATTAAAACTGCGTTCATCTGTAAAAAGAGGCGAAAATAGTTCGTCAGATTTTTTGTATTAAACCCGGAAAAGGACTCGGCGCAATCTCCGCCTTGAAGTAAAAATGCTTTACCATTTTGCACCTTTGCCAAATCTATACGAAGTTTTTCAATTGATGATTGAGAAACAATTCCCGGGAACTGAGATATTCTTTGTTTGATTTCGTTTATTGATTGTAAATCATTCTCTAAATATTGTGGTTGTTGTTTTATTGGAAAGCTATGCCACGAGTTTTTTTGCCATTTTTTCATTTTCTTATGAAGATATTCATATCATTTTAAGTTTATCATAGTGGTTGCATCTGAACCTAATACTGTTGTTGGCATTTTGCCGTCCCACTTGGCAACTCGTTCTCTTTCAACCTGCACTCTTTCGTATTCAATTAAGTTACGATTTGAAGAGAGAGCATCGGATTTAGTTTTCATAGCTTTTGCTTCACCTTCTGCTGCAATTAACTTTTGACGAGTTTCCTCTTGGATTCTTTTGGTATCGTTTAATGCTTTTTCGGCTTTTTGTTCGGCAACAACTTTTTGCCTTACTGCATTTTCATATTCGTCGTCAAGGTCAATATTAACAATTTCAAAATTGACAAAGTTAATAATGTCTTTTTTTGCAACCTCTTTTTGAAGGGCATCAAGAACATGTTGTGCAATTTGTTCTTTATTGCGAATAACTTCTGCTGCTGTCCATTGGCCAAGTTCATTTGTAACTGAAGACTTTAAAACAGGAAGCATAAGTGTGTTTTCAATGTGTTCTTTATCAAGAAAACCGATGTTTTCATAAAGTTTAACAACATTTGCCGGGTTTATATTGTAGTTTGCAATGGTATCAAGTGTTGCGCGTTGTTGGTCTTTTGTGTAGATTTTAATTCTACTAAGCTCGTACCTTGTATTGGTAACATTAACTGTACGAATTTGTGATACAAATGGAATGGCAAAATTGATTCCTGGTTGAAGTGGTTCTTGTGAAATTTTACCCATAATTTTAACAATTCCACGCTCACGAGTGTCAATTACTTTGAAAGAGGCAAAAACTCCTATTATCACAAATGCTAAAATTGCAATTGCAACAATATGCATTAGCTTAAATTCAAGATTACCATTGTTGGCAAATGGATTGTTGTTCATGTAGTTGTTTAAAAATTAAGTACTTGTTGTAGTTTTTTACGACCATCTTGTGTAAATACCAAGATTGGAAATAAACTAAAAATAATAATATTATTAATGGCAAGTTTCATAGATTTTGATTTTAAAAATACAAGGGAAATATTTGCTAGTGCAAAAATAGAAACCGATAAAAGATATAGCATTACAACTATCATGAATATTTTAGACATACATTAATTATAAGTTGAAACTAACTGTATAGAAATATACAAAACAAAAACTGTCAAGAGTTTTCTT
The DNA here is from genome assembly GCA_030830305.1 of Alphaproteobacteria bacterium. Classification (GTDB taxonomy): domain Bacteria; phylum Pseudomonadota; class Alphaproteobacteria; order Rickettsiales; family Deianiraeaceae; genus CAJQOT01. The sequence continues at coordinate 3,561 of JAURNI010000057.1, forward strand.
GACATTGAATATTAATGTATTCCCTTTGATTGATTATTTGATTAATACCTTATGGTTTCTCTTTATACATGGTTTGGTTTTTTAGTTTTTGTTATTATTGCACTTGCTCTTGACCTTGGTGTTTTTAATAAAAAAGATCATATTCCGTCCTTAAAGGAATCTTTGTTTTGGACAATACTTTGGACACTTCTTGCAATTGCATTCAAATTTTTTACAGACAGTCACATTGGAAAACAAGCAGGAAGTGAGTTTTTAACAGGATACCTGCTTGAGAGAATTCTTAGCATAGATAACATCTTTGTTTTTGTATTGATATTCTCTTATTTTAAAACGCCAGAATACCTTCAACAAAGGGCATTGATTATTGGAATTATTGTGGCGATTTTCCTACGGGCAATTTTTATATTCGCAGGTGCTTCGCTTGTGCAATCGTTTGCATGGATTCTATATATTTTTGGTGCGTTTTTGGTATATACAGGTGCAAAAATCATTTTTGCTAAGGAAGAAGAACATTCCCTTGATACCAATCCCGTTGTAAAGTTCTGCCGCAAGAATTTTGGTGTCTCAGATGAATACCACGGGCATGCTTTAACTGTTTTACAAAATGGAAAAAGAGTGTTAACAATGTTTACTCTTACAGTTATTACAATTGGAACGAGTGATGTTATTTTTGCAATAGATTCAATACCGGCTGTGTTTGCAATTACTCAAAACACTTATATTGTTTTTACGGCAAATGTCTTTTCTGTGCTTGGTTTGCGGGCAATTTTCTTTTTGATAGCAAACATTTTGCATCGTTTTTACTATCTTAAACATGCACTTTCAATAATTCTTGCATTTATTGGGGTTAAAATGCTCATTGTAGATTTTTACCACATTTACACTTCGCATTCATTGATTTTTATCGTCTGTGTTTTTGTTATTGCAATTTTGGCTTCGGTTTTAAGGAGGGGGAGATAGTTTTTGGAAAAAATATGGAAGATAGATTGGAGTTAATTATTGATTACCACAACGCACTAACACCAAAACAGGTTGCGGTGTTTTATGATGGTCTTTATAAAATATTAGATGAAATAAAAATAGCAGATTGCATCGATATTGTTATCGAAAAATCCAGTTTAAAGAACTATCTTACAATAAATAACGCAAAAGAAGTATCACAAATACTAAATAACATCGGAAATTTTATAGCGAAGACAACGGGTGGATTGTCGGCATTGGCAATGGCTTATATACAATTAGATTCATATATTTCCAATAAATACAGCAACCCTCAACATGAAGTTACTAAAGATTTTGTTAAAGAATTTGACAAGCCAAACTTCAAATCCCTCAAAACAAAATTTAATAATGAAGAAAAAGAGATATATAATCAACAAACAATTGCGGACAGACACCAAGAGTTAAATAATGTCAACTCAAATGAAACAACAATAAAGCGAATTCCAGTGAAAGCATTGCAAATGCAATTTGTTAAATGCTCTTCACAAAAGAGTGTGAAAAATATCAAACAAGAATGTAAGGCAAAATTTGATGAAGAAAAGCTAAAAAATAAACATAATTACCGAATACCAATTACCATTAATAACAGTAAAGATACGCAAAAAATAAAGGAGGTGTTTGCCGACTTGCCACGATATTTTTTTATTGCAGATGGGATATTGCTTTATGATGAAAACAGAGAAAGGTATGTAGGTTTTGAGCTTGAAAAAATGGAAGATTTTGATATTAAAGAAAGGGAATTATTTGATATTACATAATGCTAACCAAACGCCAAACCCTTGAACTCTTTACACTGCTTGATAAAAACACACCAAATGCTAAAATTGAACTTAACCACACAAACTCATTTACACTGATGATTGCCGTGGTGCTTTCGGCTCAATCAACGGACAAGCAAGTCAATAAAATTACACCTGCAATTTTTGAAAAAGCTTCCCATCCGCAGCACATTCTAAACCTCGGGCAAGATTGGCTTCGAGAGAAAGTTGCCTCGATTAACTATAATAATACAAAAGCGAAAAATATTTTCCTTTCTTCTAAAATTTTGGTGGAAAAATTTAGTGGTGAAATGCCACGCACTCTTAACGAGCTTGAGACCTTACCGGGGGTGGGGCGAAAATCCGCAAATGTAATTTTAAATTCAGCATTTGGCATTCCAACACTTGCTGTAGATACTCATGTTTTTAGAGTTTGTAACCGCACTGGTCTTGCTTCCGCAAAAACTGTTCTTGAAACAGAAAAACAAGTTTTTCCGAAGATTCCGAAAGGTTTTGAGCTTTCTGCACACCATTTGCTTGTTCTTCACGGGCGTTATGTGTGCAAAGCAAGAAAACCGGATTGTCCACACTGTGTTATTTCACATATTTGTAAGAAAATTGGAATTTAACGGTTCATCTTGATTTTCTTATTTATCTTGTATATAGAAATGCAACTAAAACCTGAAAATGAAAATTCTCATTTGTGTTTCGGCTTCAATTGCAATTTATAAAGTGTGTGAACTTGTGCGTGCTCTTGTCAAGAATGAGCATGAAATAAAGCTTGTACTTTCTGATGCCGCAAGTCGAATGATTTCGCCAATCGTTTTTGAAGCTTTGGGGGCAGAAGTTTTTCTTAAAGATACTGGCAAAATGGAGCATATAACTCTTTCCCGTTGGTGCGATATTTTACTTCTTTGTCCGGCAACGGCTTCAACAATTGGTAAAATTGCAAATGGAATTGGTGGATCGCTACTTTTGGATACCTTCCTTGCAAAAAAGCAAAGTTTAAGAACTATAATTGTTCCTGCAATGAATGTTGAAATGTGGCACAATTCAATTGTGCAGCAAAATATAAAAAAACTTCAACAACATGGTTTTCAATTTATTGAACCGTCAAGCGGTGTTCTTGCTTGTGGTGAAGAAGGCATTGGAAAGCTTGCGTCTGTTGAAGAAATTATTAATTTTTTGTTTCCAAAAAAAAATCTGAAAGTTTTAATTACTGCAGGTGGTACAATTGAAAAAATTGATGACGTGCGTTATTTGACAAATATTTCAAGTGGAAAACAGGCTCTTGAAATTGTGAAAGCATTTTGCGATTGTGATGTTACGCTAATAAAAGCAAGAGTTGATGTTGAATTTCCATCATGGTGTAATATAGTGAGTGTGAATTCGGCAAATAAAATGTTAGAATTGGTACAAAATCAAATTCAGTTAGGGTGTGATGTATTTATTTCAGCTGCTGCAGTTGCAGATTTTTCGTTTAAAAAAAGAGAAGGAAAAATCAAAAAATCAGAAATTCAAAATTTAGAATTAATTTTAAATCCGGATATTCTACAGATTGTTGCAAATTCTCATAACAGACCGAAGTGCGTTATTGGGTTTGCGGCAGAAAGTGAGAATTTGAAAAAAAATGCAAGAGAAAAACTTATCAAAAAAAAGTGTGATTTTATGGTTGGTAATGAGCTTGTTTTCGGTGAAGATAAAACTCGTGGAATGATTTTATCTCAAAATACTGAGGAAGATTTTAATTGTTCAAAACAAGAACTTTCAAAGAAAATTAGGAAAAAAGTTGAAGATTTTTTCAAATAACTGCTGGGTAAAAACACCCAAGAGTATTCTCATTTACTTCAAAATCTTCTGAAAGAAATATACTTGCTTCCTTGTTTAAAATTGCATTTGTTTCCTGTGTTGTAACAACAACAGCAGGGCTGGAAAATGTTTCCAGTGAAATTTTGCCGCAAAGAAATGTATAATTTTGTTGTTCTTGTGTCTTTGTAATTGCAAATATTTTAACTTCTTGATTACTCTTTAAGAGTTCAAAAATTTTGGAGTTATCTGCTTGAAAAGCTAGAATGTGGAATATGTTTGTTTGTAACATTTCAAAAGCTTTATGTGAATTTTCCTCAATAACGGGTAGGGATTGCATTCCAAAGTGTTGATAAATATCATTATAACTTTTACTGCATGTTGCAAGGAGCTTAAGATCTTGTTCTAACAAATTAGATGCAGAAATAATTCCACGCCATGTTATATAAAAAAATTCTTTGGGATATCCGTAATTACCTACAGTGTTAATAATTTTTTTTAGAATTGAATATTCTCTGTCGGGTTTTATATAAAGTTGAAAGTGTTGATTATGTGCAGAATCTTTAATTGTTTTTACGCTTTGTACAATACGAGATCTTTCTTGAAGCAAACTAATTAATTTTTGATCAATTTCATCAATTTGTAATCGAAGTTCTGTAAAATTTTTCATTTTTGTCCGGACCAATTCGATCGAAAGTCAAAATCTCGGTAATCTTGTGTTAAGGAAACAGGTTCATAAACAATTTCACTTGTCATTGGATTGTAACGAAGTTCAATGTGTCCTGTAAGAGGGAAATCTTTTCTTAAAGGAAATCCTTGGAAGTTGTAATCGGTTAAAATCCGTCGCATGTCTTTACTGTTGGTAAAGATAATTCCATACATATCATAAGTTTCTCTCTCAAACCAACAGGCTGAATCATAAATACCTTCAACGGTATGCACTTCCTCATCTTCATTTAACTGAACAATAACGCGTAATCTTTGATTTTTTGTAAGCGAAAGTAGGTGATATACAACCTCTAATGGTTTTTGATTTGCAGGATAATGTACGCCGCAAACATCGATAAGCATTTGAAATGGAATATTGCTGTTTTTTAAAAATTCTAAGAAAATATGGATTTTATTTGGATTATTATAATAAACTGTTACTTCGTTATATTTTTCTATTATTTTACATTCCCCTATGAATGGGCTTTCTTGAATAATTTGTTGTATTGTAAGCATATGATATTAACAATATTTATTCATCTGTATCGCTTTTGATATAATCTTTAAGGTAGCTTGACCTAATTGGATGGCGTAATTTACGAAGTGCTTTTGCTTCAATTTGACGAACCCTTTCTCTTGTAACGTCAAATTGATCACCAACTTCTTCAAGAGTGTGATCTCTATTCATGTCAATTCCAAAGCGCATACGCAGTACTCTTTCTTCGCGGAGTGAAAGCTCACCAAGAAGTTTTCTTGTAATTTTTTTAAGATCTTTTTCAACGGCAACCTGAAATGGAGAAGTGGAGGCTTTATCTTCGATGAAGTCTCCAAAAGTATTTTCGTTGTCGTGTCCGATTGGTGCTTCAAGACTAATAGGATCTGTTACAATTCTCTGCATTTTTGCCACCTTTTCAGGTGTGATGCACATTTTTTTTGCAATTTCTTTAATAGTTGGCTCTCTGTCGAATTTCTTTTTGAAGTCTCTAACAATCTTGTTCATTTTTGAGACATCGTCGATCATATGAACAGGAATTCTTATAAGGCGTCCTTGGTCGATAGCTGCTCTGTTAATGGCTTGTTTAATCCACCATGTTGCGTAAGTTGAAAATTTGCAACCGCGACGGTATTCGAATTTATCAACAGCTTTTATGAGGCCCATATTGCCTTCTTGCACGAGATCTAAAAATGAGACATTTTTGCTGCCGTATCTTTTAACAATCGAAATTACAAGTCTTAAATTTGCTTCAATCATTTCTTTTTTTGCTTTCTGTGTTTCTCTGTTGTTCTTTTGAACAAGATTTACAAGTTTTTTAAATTCAGAAACTTCAACAATTGTATGCTTGTTATGTATAAATGTTATTTTCTCTGCAAGAGATTGCAGTTGTTCTTTATTTTGATTAATACAAGCTTGAATATTTTTATTTTGAATTGCAGAAATTCTTTCAAGCCAGTTAATGTGAATTGAATCTTTTAAAATTTGTTCAAAGATAATATCCCTCTTGATGTTTGCATTTTCAAAGAGGTTAATCACCTCTTTTTCTATATCGATAATTGTTTTATTAATTTCAAAAATATCGTTTAATATGGTGTTGATAATATTTTGATTTAATCTTATTGATTTAATTTCCTCAAATATATCATTAAAAAGTAACAATGTTTTTGGAGATGATAAATCTTTAGAATTTTGTTTTGCAATTTGTATAATTTTTTGTATTTTTTCTGCAGCTTTAGTTAAAGATGTAGTAACATGTTGTATTAATGCTTTTTCCATTACACTAATGGAAATTGTTCCGCCGTTTTCAATATTTTCGATTCTTTCGTCGGTATCATCGAATTCATCATCGAATTCTTCACTTTCAATGTTTTCATTATCCAACTCATCTTCATCTGTTTCTTCAAATTTGCTTGCAAACTCGTCCTCTATATGATTCAGATCTCTATAAAGTGCGTCAACTTCAACAACATCGCGAAGCAATATTGTTCCATTTGAAATTTCGTCGTATATTGAGATAATTTTATTTAATGAATACGGGGTTTTGAGTAGTGATTCTAAAATTGCATTTCGTCCGTCTTCAATTCTTTTGGCAATTTTGATTTCGTTATCTTTTGTGAGCAAGGGAATATTGCTCATTTTATTCATGTACAAACTCGTTGCCGTTGGAGAGCTACCGTTGAATGATTCTTCGTCGGTTTCCTCCGGAATTTCTGGTTCAATTGCAGTTGTGTAATTTTTTGCTGATTTTACAATGCTAATATCAAAATCTTCAAGAAAAGAGATGATAGTTGTGTATGTGTCTTCATCGCAATTAATCGGAAGGGCTTTGTTGAGGTCGTCGTATGTAATAAATCCCTCTGTTTTGCCTGTTTCAATTAATGGTTTAATATACTTTAACAGTGAATCTGCATCTTGTTCGTTGTGAATATCTAAAGTTTTATTGCGTCCACTATTTTTTTTGGACATACTACACGAAAAATTATATACTGTATATAGCCTTGTTTGAGCAAATGTCAATAGTTTATTTATAAATTCAATAACCAAGAAAATAGTAATGATTTAACTTGAAACTTAAGTTAATAGAATTATATTTCTTTTATAAAAATTATCTTGTAAGAACTTAAATTAACTATTTATAAAATGGCGAAAGATTTATATTCAATTTTAGGTGTTAGTAAAAATGCGAGTGAAGAAGAAATTAAAAAAGCTTACCGTAAAGTTGCAATGAAATATCATCCGGATCGTAACCCAGGAGACAAAGAAGCTGAGGCAAAATTCAAAGAAGCTGCAGAAGCTTATGAAATACTTTCGAATTCCGAAAAAAAACAACGATATGATACTTATGGTACCACTGATAGTGCTGGTCATACCGGTTTTGAAGGATTCTCCCAAGGTGGTTTTGGGGGTTTTGGTGGATTTGATGATATCTTTACTCAATTTTTTGGTGGTGCTTCTCAGGGGGGTGGGCGAAGAAATGGTAAGCGTTCAATGAGTGTTGATGGGTCTGATTTGCAATTTTCTCTTGCAATAACATTGGAAGAAGCTCATAATGGTGTTACAAAAAAAGTGTCATTTAATGGTAATGTATCGTGTAAAACATGTCATGGTGCAGGTGGTTCTGGCATAAAGAATTGTGGTACATGTCATGGTGCGGGGGTTGTTCGTCAGCAAAGGGGTTTTTTTATTACTGAATCAACATGTCATGCGTGTAGTGGTCTTGGGCAAACTATGCAGAATCAATGCAATGATTGCCACGGAGAAGGAAGAAAGGTTGCAAATCGTACCATTGAGGTTAAAGTTGTTTCAGGAATTAAAGATGGTCAGAAAATTTTCTTGCAAGGTCAAGGAGACGCCGGTGTGCGTGGTGGAAAAATTGGAGATTTATACATTTTAGTTAATGTGCAGAGTCATAAATTTTTTACAAGAGTTGACAGTGATATTCATTTTAACATTACCATCCCATTTGTTGATGCAATTCTTGGTAGCGAAATTGAAGTTCCAACAATCGATGGTAAGTATGAAAAAGTGAAGGTTCCGCTTGGAATACAAGGGGAATCTGATATTACCATAAAAGGGAAGGGTATGAACAGATTAAATACCGGTGGATTGCGTGGCAACATGGTTCTTAAGGTAAAAATTGAAACTCCGGTTAATTTAACAAAAAAGCAAAAACAGTTAATTGAAGAATTTAAAGCGGAATCCAATGAAAAAAATAGTCCAAATTCGCAAGGTTTTTTTAATAAAATTAAAAACCTTTTTTCATGAAAATACTTCTTACTTTTTTATTTTTTTTTATAAATACGGACGCTTATTCTTCCTTATTTCAGATTGAATCTCAAAGAGGTGATGAACAGTCACTTGGTGTGGGTTTTTTTGTCAATAATGAAGGAGTTGCTTTGACAAGCTATCATGTTGTAGAAAACAGTAGTATAATTTTGGCGAAAATTAATCATGTTGTTTATAATGTAGAAATCTTGGGTTTTGATGAAGTTTACGATATTGCATTATTAAAAGTTGATATAACAAATAAAGATTACTACCAAACTGCTGTTGAGCAGAAGGTCTTACTGGGTGATGCTGTTAAAATTGATAGTATTGTAGGGGAGCAGAATGGAAAAATTGTTCAAGACGGAGACCATCAGTTTATGGTTGATATTGATATTGCACAAGGGTTCTCTGGGTCACCGGTGTTATGTAACAGTTTTGTGTGTGGCGTTGTTGTTTCTCTTGATACCGAAACAAATCATGCAATAGTGGCAAAAAGTTCTGGTTTTATGCAAAATTATGATGCAATGATGAACGGTGGTGCTTTGCGTAAAAAAAATATAGGATTATACGTGATGGATTTAACAAAAGATGCAATTATTACACTTGGCTTTGATTTTTCTAAAAAACCTCACGGTGTTTTGGTAACATACTCGCAGAATAACAAATTGAAATCTTGGGATGTTATTACGCATGTTGACAACATTGCAATTTATAGTGTTGAAGAGTTGCAAAAAGCTATTATGAAAAAATACGAAAACGAAACTATTACATTTCAGGTTGTACGAAATAAAATTCCTGAAACTGTAACAATTTAGCTATTAACTTTCAATGCTTCTGCAATAATTGCTTTCTGTTCTTTTGTGTGAACGCTTGCAAAACCTGTAGCAGGTGAAGGTGATGCCTTTCTTCCGCAGTATTTTACAGGAATGTTTGTGCATTCTTGAAGGTAGTCACGAATAAATGACCATGCGCCCATATTTTTTGGTTCCTCTTGAAGCCATACAATTTCTTTTGCGTTCTTAAAATTCGCAAGGATAGATTTGAGGAGATCGGTATTAAACGGATAATATTGTTCAATTCTGATAATTGCAACATTTGCATTTTGTGAATCTCTTTCAGCAAGAATATCATAATAAACTTTACCACTTGTAATTACAACTTTTACTGCATTTGATTTTTCATCTGGAATAATCTCTTGAAAGCTTCTTTGTGTGAAATCTTTAATTGTTGAAACAACGAGCGGGTGTCTTAATAAAGATTTGGGAGACATTATGATTAATGGTTTTCTGAATGGCATTTTAACTTGACGACGCAAAATATGGAATAAATTTGCCGGTGTTGTACAGTTTGCCACAATTATGTTGTTTTGTGCACATAATGCTAAGAATCTTTCAAGCCTTGCAGAGCTATGTTCAGGACCTTGTCCTTCAAAGCCGTGCGGTAAAAGGTTTACTAATCCACTCATACGAAGCCATTTGTCTTCGCCTGCAGAAATGTACTGGTCATGAATTGTAACGGCACCGTTGGCAAAATCTCCAAATTGTGCTTCCCAAATTGTAAGGTCATTTGGATTTGTCATTGAGTATCCATATTCATATCCAAGGACGCCAAATTCCGAAAGAAGAGAGTTGTATACATAATATTTACCTTTTGTGTCTCTGATATTTGAAAGAGGATAATATTTTTCTTGTGTTTTTTGGTTATAGTAGACAGAATGTCTATGGGAGAATGTTCCCCTTTCACAGTCTTCACCGGATAAGCGAACATTGTGTCCTTCAAGCATTAGTGATCCATAAGCCAGTAATTCGGCAGTTCCCCAGTCTATATCTTTTCCTGAAAGTAATGTTTTTTGTCTTGTTTCAAGTAGTCTTTTAATCTTTGAATTGATCTCAAAGCCTTCAGGAACGGAAGAAATTGCTCCGCCAACTTTATCGAAGGTATCTTGTGAGATTTGTGTGCCTTTGAAATTAAACATTTCTCTTGCGTCTTCTAAAATTTTTATATTTCCCCATAATTTGCCAAGCCAGTCAGCCTCTTTTGGTTTATATGTTTTAGATTTCTCAAACTCCTCCTCAATTTCTTTATGAACTCTTTGTTCAATATCTTCAAGAATTTTAGGGTTTACAACCGAAGAAATTTGCTCTTTATAAACCATCGCTGGTGTTATAAGTTCTTTAATTTTTTCATACATTACGGGTTGTGTAAAGAAAGGTTCATCTCCTTCATTATGCCCGTATTTACGGTAGCAGAAAATTTCAAGTACTACATCTTTTTTGAAAAGTTGGCGGTAAAGTGCAGCAAGTTTTGAAACTTTTGCAATGGCAATGGCATCATTTCCGTTAACATGGAAAACCGGAGCATCAATAACTTTTGCAACATCGGTACAATAAGTGCTGGATTTGGTATCATCCTGTACTGCTGTAAAACCAATTTGGTTGTTAATTGCAATATGAATTGTTCCGCCTACGGTATAACCTTTTAAGTTTGCCATTTGGAAACATTCGTAGACAACTCCTTGCCCGGCCATGGCTGCGTCCCCATGAATTAAAATTGGCAAAATTGCAGGAGTATTGCCGCCGAGTACATCTTGTTTTGCTCTTGCTCTTCCCATTGCAACGGGGTTGACAGATTCCAAATGTGAAGGGTTTGGTGTTAAAGTTACATAAAGATTTTTGCCGTTGAGCATTGTTCTATTTCTTGAGCAACCAAGGTGGTATTTAACATCTCCTGAACCAGGTGTTCCTTCAGGAATTGAACTTACACCCGCAAATTCCGAAAAAATTGCGTGATATGGCTTTCCTGTGGTGTGAACAAGTGTGTTTAAACGTCCACGGTGAGCCATTCCAAGAACAACTTCTGTTGTACCATTATTTGATGCTTCAAGCATCATAGATTCAAGGGCTACAATCGTGCCTTCTGCCCCTTCAATGGAAAATCTTTTTGCGCCGGGGAATTTCTTGTGAAGGGTTTGTTCAAAAACTTCAGCACGAAGCATTTGTTCAAAAGCACTGATTTTTTCTTGTTCTGTTAGTGAAAAAGCATCGCTTTCAATTTTTTCACAAAGCCAGTGATATTCTTCCGCATTTTTTACATGAGCTATTTCATAGCCGATATTTCTACAGTAAATGTTTTGTCTGCCGCAGAAACTCCTGCTACCCAAAAATCTTGATCAGTTGGTAATCTATTTCTGTTTGCAGTTGTGCAAATATAAATTAATC
>JAURNI010000058.1 GCA_030830305.1 Alphaproteobacteria bacterium
ATACCTACAAATTTCCCCAAACACCCCCCCCCCTCTTTTTTTTCAAACAACACAACACAAACACACCACAAAGCACAACAATGGACACCACCACACACACCACCACACACCACCACACACCACCACACACCGCAAACAATTCAAGGCAAAATCTCAAAAGCACAACACAACGCCACAAACCACACGACAGAACAAAAGCCTTAACAATCCAACACAACGCAAGACACAACGGCACGCCGTGGACATAATCCAACCTTATTAATTCACAGCATTAAACAACAACCAAAAGACAACACGCAAAACCCCACACAAAAGAACCATTTGCATAATTCAACACGCCACACAATAACAACCATATAAACCCCTAGCAGGAGCAACAATAGACAACGCAAACAACCATAACAAGGGAAACATACACAAACAACAAAAGCAACAGGAAAGCCTTAAAACGCAAAAGGCAAAACAACGCCTGAAACAGTAAAATCGTAAAAAGAAAATGAAAAAAAATGTAAAAAAATGTAAAAATCTCTTGACATTTCAAAAGTTGTGTGTGTATAATATAACAAGGAAAGCGAAAGCAGAACTTAGAACTTAACAAAAGAACTTAATATAAAAAATATGCAAAAAAGAAAAGAATGCAGAAATGAGCGAGAAGTGCGTATGTGGGCGGATGCAAAGCTTAAAGAATTTGAAATTAGAGGTAATATTGGGAGCGATTCTTATAATAGATTTATTGCCAAAAATGCAAAATACATTGAAGGTTTCCTTATGAATGGAAAATTTTATAAATTTAAACTTAAATAATTTGCACGCCAGCAGGCTTTTAAAAGGCTTGCTTGCGGTGGATTTTACACCTGAACTTAACTTATTAAAACTTATATGCAAAAAATACACTATACAAACGATTTTCAAGCGTCTTTTGAGGCTTTCAAAACTGAAATTCAAGAAACAAGCAAACCTTTCCTTTTGAGTTATCTGAAAGCCCTTAATTCCATTGGAAACGGTGCAATTCACTTCATGGAACTAGTCAAGCAAGAATTTCCAGAACAATTCAAGAAAATCAATTAATCAAAAGCTTAACTTATATAAAATTTTATGATAAACGAAAAAACCACGACACAACTAAAAAGCGAACTAAAAGAAATTTGCGAAAAATATTCAATTGAAATTAATTGGGAGAAATATGAACCTATTCACTTTAATCTTGAAAGTGTTGCAAAAAAATTCAAATTCAAAAAAGGCGACATTTCTTATTTTGAGGGAAAACTTTTTTATTGTAATAAATACATTAGTTCTATTCAATTTTATTCAAAAAAGTATATTGAGAAAAAAATAATTGAATTTTCCGAAAATGAAGAGTTTGTTAAATTCTTAAATGAAGCCTTGCAAGGGCGTGAATTTGCGACAATTCAAGAGCAACTTTACAAGGGGGTAATTGCAAATAATTTAATCAAATGCACCGAAAATGAAATTGCAGTTATTCTGAATGAAATTGAAAGGCGTGAAAAAGCACAAGATAGACTTGATGATATTAATAAATCAATTTTAGACTTGCAAAATAGATGTGCTGAATTTCTTTATTATTCGCAATTAAATAAATGAAAATCAATTAACCAAAAGTTTAGAAAATAAACACTTGACGGCGGGGGAATACTTAAATTTTAAACTTTTCCTTGACTTTTGAAAAATATACTTTATAAATATATAACTAACAAAACACTTATGACAAACGAGAACCTAAATGCAATACTAAACGCTGAAATACTTGATTACTTTTCAAGTTTTGACACTTGCAACAATGATATAAAAGAAAACAACGGCACTTTTTTTATTGAGTTTGAAAACAATGTTGACAGTTCGCACACAGTGAACAAACGCCACCACAACAATTCAATTCAAATGCAAAAAAGAGCGGAAGACTTTTATTATTTGCACAACTTAACGCCGGAAGAAAAAACACAATTCGCAAGTTTTCAAGAATGGAATGCAAATGCAAGTGAGAAGCAAAAAGAAGAATATTACGAATTTGAGAACGATTATATAAATTATTCAATAAATGACGGTGGACACGATAATCTTTTTATTTTTTCAGTTGTTTGGAAAATAGAACACACAAAAGACGGCGTTTATTTGCATATTGGCGATGATATAACGCAATATGTATTTTTCCCGAAACTTGATGATAGAACCACGATGATTATGAAAATTGATATTGACGACCTTTCAAATTTACAAGAAAAGCTTAAAACAATTTTTTAATATGATAAAAACTTTGGAAGCATATTTCAAGTTTCGTGGGTGGAAGACGGGTAATAACAAACCTTCCACGAAAACGGCAATTGGTAAATTTGGCGATGAAGTTTGGAAAGGTGCTTTTTTGGAAAAAGACGATGTCAAGGCAATTCAATGGCTTATTGAAAAAAGACAACAATTAAAACAAAAATAACTTATAATATATATATGAATGTAAAAACAGTGGATATTGACACAGGGGAGCTTTTCAATGCGACTATTTGTAATGAAGCAGGAAATGAAAATGTATTGTCAATGCTAAAAGAAATGCAGTTATTGACAACACAAATGAGACACGGAAGACTTAACGAAATGCAATTGAAAAGATTTGGTGAGTTGAATGAAATTCTTAAAAGCGATTGCTTGGAGGATTTTGAGACAAAAGGTAATTTTATCAGTACTTTTGACGATATTCCCGAAGATGTTTTCCCTTTGGCACAAATTTGATAAAAACTATATGATTAAAACAATAAAGCATGCGTGGAGCTTGTGGATTATTTCAGCAATACTTTTCATTATTTCAATTTTAATTTACAGAATTGGCAACGCAATTAAATAACAAACAATAACTTTTTAAAACTATTATGACATACTATAACGAAATAGCAGAACGCTTAACACAGGTACAGGCACAAGAACAAGATAAAAAAGAAGTGAAGTGTTATAAATATGCAAACATTTTTGCAATTGATACGCTTAACGAAGACCAAATTGCATTGATTAAAGATTTTATGATTTCAAGTCAATTTTTCCAACAAATGACAACTTCCGATGGCGACCCGATGTTTTGTGTTTTTTACGATTCAGATTTTGAAGATGCAATTGAAGAATGCGAAGACGATAAAAAAGAAATGGTTGAGCTTTTAAATATTGCACTTGATTTTATGAGTGAACACAAAATTGATTTTTTAATGTATTGAAAATGAAAAAAAGTTGTATTCCTGCGGGGAGCAATGTTGACAAAACCCTTATTCCACCGTTGAAAAAGATTTTGGATTTTGCTAAAAATATCTTGAATTTTGATTTTTTTGCTAAAATGCGTGATAATTGATAATTAATATCAAAATATTGTGTGTTTTGGCTAAAAATACATTGATTTTTGGTTTTGAAGTGTCTTAACCCCGTATTTTGTAGCATTTTTTTGTCTAAACCCCGTATTTTGAGGCATTTTTATAGTATAAAGCGTTGAAATATAAATTTCAAATAGAACGAGAGTGAACAAATTACAACAATATAACAACCACTTATTTTCCCCTTCCCATAACCCCCAAAAAACAACTAAAAATAACTTGACATTTTCCACCCCACAAACAAACCTATATTCCCACTTCACTTTCCCCCATTTTTCCCTACTACCTATTCCACACTATTCCACTACCACCTTTTTTGGAAGACACCCAACAATGCCCTAAATACCTTGTAAATGGAACATAGAAGCCCATTTATTGACACTTGCAACCTTTCTAGTATGTTTCCCTTAATACACTTACTTTTGCTTGAAATAGAGCCTATTGTGAACGGTTCTTTTATCTTGTTTGATAACCTTGAAATACCTATTTACTAAATCTTATTCTTTATTGTGCCTTTCCCTGTTATAACTGCCTTCTTGCTTTTCTTTCTTGTGTATCTTTTAATTAATGAAACCTTATTGCAAAATGGAAAAATGGAGTTTTTAAAAAAATATTGAAAAAAGATTAAAAAACCCTTGACTTTTGAAAATCTTATGTTTTATAATAGAACATAGATATTTGAAAAGATATTTATAAAACTTAAAAAAAATTTTAAAACTTATATGAAAATAACAAAAAACACAATTAAAAACTTAATCACCACCTACGAAAATGAAGAGCAAGGAATAGCTAGACTTGTGCTTCAGGATATGTTTGATAAAGCAGACTGTTCCAATCAAACCGATGAAGAGTTTAGAGACAATCTTAAAAGTGCCTTTTCCGACCTTTTGCATTATGGTTCTAACAATGGGAGCATTGCAAGACTAATCTATTATGTGGACACACACGCTTTTTTTGATACTCACTATGATGAGATTGAAGAGCTAAGAAATGAACACGAAACTTTTGATGAGCCAATAATCATAAAGGGAGATTTGAAAGATTATATGGCAAGGTTTGGATATGAAACAGTTGCTAGAAAGCTTGCGGATACTCTATTTCCCAACACTTTTTAAATCTTATTTGACTTCAATTTTTACATATTTTATGACAAACAATTTTTTAAGAATTGCGAATCTTGTTGCGAGACAAGACTTTGAAGGAATAGCAAACAATAAAGCAACAAAGAAAATAAGGCTAATGAATGTCCTTCAATGGAATGAAACAATAAAAGCTTATAATGACAAGAAGATAAAAAAATATAGGAATATTGAAAGTTCCTGTTATTGGATGGATATGAATTATAGCGAATATATAAAAAAGAAAAATGATTCAAAGAATAATTTTGCAAACAAAAAACCAAAATTTCCGAAAGAATTTGAGTTTTTAAATGTAAAAACACCACCAACTAATCAAGATTATAATGATGTCAATGTTCGCGTTTGTATTAATTCAAAAATTTGGAGCGAAATCAATATAAATGGCATTGAAATTTGTAAAAATGCAAATGTAGAATTTGAAGTTGTCTTTGAAGAATATGCACAAATAAACAATAGATTGGCAGACTTGCTTTCTAAAAAATTGAATATTGATGCCGAAATTTGCAGTTCGCTTTTATCAGATGACTCTTTTTATAGTCTTTGTAAGTTTTATAACAAAAATGCAAAGCAATATTCAAATTCAAATTTTAGTTTTTCAATTGAGAATGATGGAAAATATAAACAATTCACTTTTAAAATAGATACTGCTTCCTTTGTAATTAATATTTTGGACAGAGTAGCAGAAGCCAAAGCTAATGAAATAAAAATGATAGAATCAAGAAAGGAGAGAATAACGGATATGGAAGATATGATTAAAGGGATTGCCCTTGCAAAAGAAAAATTAAAAAAAATTAATGTAGCTTATGACAAAGTAATTTGCAAGGATTATGATATTCCCTCTGAAGTCTATAATTACATTTATATTGATGGGTATAGTTACAATAAAAATTCGTTACAAAATACAATTGCAAATGGTATATTTCCAAATTATTTTGTTGATAAGATATTAAATCTAAGAACTTGCCACGAATATGGTTTTGATCGATATGCTCAAGCTTGCAACGATTATTTGGGATTGAAAGAAATTGCACCCGAACACTATAATGATGAGTATTTCAATAATGCAATGGAACGACTTGAAAAATACAAAGAGGAGTACGATGAGATTTTAATTGCGTCAAGGAAAAGAATTGATGATATTCGTAAATATATAACGAATGCTTGGAATCAAGACATAAACCTTAAAAAAATGATACTAGAAATCGCTTTAAACAGTACAAAGTCAATGTGGATTAACCGAGCAAGAAAAAAGATTATGAATGACTTCAAAGACTTCAAGAAATTTTGCGAAGTTTATATCGACTTTGTAAAAAAATATTTTAATGAAGCGATGGTAATAAAAGCAGAACAAGAAATATCAGAAGCAATTAACTAAATTATAATCTTAACTTTTTATTATATTATATGATTAAACAAATTTACACAACAGGGCAAGCAATTCAAAAAGAATTAAACCGTTTATACCCGAAAGAACACGAAAATTTTGATAAAGTATTTACAGAGTACACACAAGATAGAATTTGTGAATGGTTTATTTTAACAAAAGAAAGAATAAATTTTGTAAAACCATACTTATGTAAAATAGGTAGCAATACTTTATGTGAAAGAGTAATTAAAATAATGGAATTGCATAAGATTTATGCAGTGAATTTACTTGATACAAGTGAAGAAAAGAAGATTTTACTTGATGCGAATATCAAAGACTTGAACGATTACAACGCACGCAACACAAACTTTATTGAAGTGAAAAATTATTTTTGTTATTTGCCGGAGCGTGCAAAGGAATTGATTAACAAACATATTGATGAAGATAATTGCAGCA
>JAURNI010000059.1 GCA_030830305.1 Alphaproteobacteria bacterium
AACACTATCGAACGCGTCAAAACTCACTGAAAATGTCAATTTATCACTGGCACAAGCCACACTTGAAAACAAAAGTGAGGCAATAAAAATAATCTTTTTCATTCAAATGTTACATTAAATATATCTTCGTTATAGGCGACAATTTTTCCGTCTTGATATTCCAAAATCAACTCGTTATGTTCGGTGTAACCTTTCTTAAATAAGAAATCAATTGTTTTTTGTGGCGTAAAAGACAACATCTCGTTAGGCGTTAGTCCTAAATCAAAATTGACATTTGCAAGACTAATCGCGAGAATACTACAATCCGCTTGCGGTGTGTATTTCACACGGAAAACCTTTGAAATCAAGAGGCGAAGCCACCTTTTAAATACACTTGCAATCGCCGCAATAAGTTGATATTGGTCTTTGCTTGCGTTTATGTCTTTGATATATTGAGTAACTTCCTTGTGTTTTTGAGTGTTCAAAGATTTGAATTTCCGCATATAAATGCTTCCCCACCAATTTTGCTCCAAAAGTGAAGGCTTCAAAAACCTTTTGAGTAATGGCATAATAACAACGCCGTCTTTTTGTGTTGCCTCAACACTGTAATAAACTGATTTTTCAATTTCAACTAAGTCCGTGTTATCATATCTTGAAATCCAATGCTCGCCGTGGAAACCTTCGTGCATTTTACAAACAGTTCCAATATGTTCAAATTGTGAATTTGTCCATCAACGAATAAGCCCCCTTCCTATTTCCTTGAAAAATCCACAATGGAAAGTGCTATAACACAAAAGCGATGATTTGCACTTATTGGCCTTGAACTGTATTGTGCGAATTTTTTTACCTTCTGGGACGGGAACTACTGACATAATTCTTTTTCGATTAAGTGAATTTTATCATCTGCTTTAACTGAGTTTGTTATTAACGACTTAATATAATCTGGTGTTTCAGGATTCTCAAACATTTCTTGTGCTTTTACGCTTATATCAATTATTAATCCTTGTGGATTAATAAAGTTATAAGAAACGGCGTTTAATCCCTCAATTGTTTGTGAGTTTGTAATTCTAAATTTAGCAAAAGTGTACTCGCCTTCATTTTTGCTCCTTATTGACTCTTTAAATCCGCTTGACTTTGTAATTAAGAAAAGGTCAGCAAAGATATATTTCCAAGCGTAACAAACAAGTGATATTTTGTATTGACAAAGATTCTCGGTGTCAAGTTGCCTGTAAACCAAAACTGTATTTTGTTCTGTTGTTTCATTTAGCACTATTTCAATATTTTTCCAAAACCATTCACGTTCCTTTGTGTCGTGCTTTATCGTTATTGTTTCTCCGTTTTGAATAACAATAACTTTTGAGGCGTTATAATCGTTTTGAAGTTGCGTTAAACGTTCTTTTTTTGCAACTTCCAAAGCTTCAAGCCGTTCTTTTTCAAGTAAAATTTCACCTTTTTCAGTGTATTCCCAAGCCTGCAAAGTATCGTTAAACACTTGTATTGTGCCATCTTCATACTTTTGAAGTGGAGAAATATTGGTGTATAAATCAGCAGAGTAATCTGCGTCATACTGGCTTCTTATTTCAATTTTAGCCATACTTTTTTTGTTATAAAAGACTCCAAGCGGAGAAAATTCTTTATAATTCCAAGTTTGACTATTTTCATCAAACACTGCAAAATGAGTATCACTATTAAAAACAGGTTTCACTTCTGTGTAAAATTGTGGTACTATTAAACTTCCATCAAGTGGGCTAAATTTTTCAACAGTCTCACTAACAAAGACTTTATCCAAGTCGTATTCGTAAATCATCTTTTCCATATTATAATATTTTTATATAAATTGTTGAAGTGTAGCTTTTTGGTCGTGTTTCAGCTCCGCCAGTTGAATTTATTACTAATGAAACAAAAAAATCTTTAACATTCAGTTCGCCAGCTGTCGCATCAGTAGCTGCAACTGTGTTGTTTTGTCCAATGGAAATTTGCGGAAGTGTATTATTACCATTAGCTGTACCAGTATTGTTTGTGTGAGTGTGGCTCTTGAAATCGTCAACTTGAAAGCTTCCGTTTCCTAAAAATGTTTCAGGATTGATTGCTCTTGAAGTATCAAGCCCCCTCAAAAATAAACCTCTTAAATCTGCAACATTTTGAGTTGTTGTTCCATTACCCTGACCCCATCTCGTGTTTGTATAGCTGTGAGTTCCGCTTTGAGTTCCGCTTGTCGTAACATATACTCCTGCGAGTGCATTTTGTACTGATGTCGCTAAATTGAAAAAGTTTGAGCTTGTAACAACTACCAAATAATCAACACCAGCAGTTATTCCTGTTGGCAAAGCCCCTGTTGTTGTAAATCTTACTCTTTGTCCGCTCGTTAAACCGTGGCTTGTTCTTGTTATTAAAGCTGTACTAGCGATGCTAATTGTGCAATTAACTGAAGTAAGAGAAGGATTGACAGAAGTATTTAAAGCCCAAAGCTCAGCATAAACTCCAGTTCTTGAAACTTGAGAGCCGTTTGCTACTTGATAATGAAGCGGTGAATTTGCAGAGTCAAAGAATGCAATATTACCAACAGTTCCGTCAGTTGAAACCCAGTTCGTGCCGTTATATTTTTCAAGTCTAAAATATGTTGTGTTGTAAATAATGTCTCCACTGACCCAAGAGAGTGAGTCTCTTTCTGTTGTTGTAAGATTTGCAGTGCCACCACTACTTTTTGCATAACTCTGTTTTTCTTGTGCGGTTGTTATAAGACCAACCAATGTCGCTGAATCGTTAAGTGATATCAATGCTTTACCTGTTGCACCACTTACCCCTGTTGCACTTACATTACCACCACCAGCGGAAGCAACCCAGCTAGCATTACCTGAAATATCTTTTGTCAATACTGCACCGCTCGATGCACTAGCTACTTGCGAAATGTTGTTTAATGAAATTTGTTTGTCTGCAAGAGAATTTAAGTTATCAGCTTTTGTTAATAATCCGCTTAAATCTTGGTCGCCAGTGTTTGTTCCACTTGTGTTTCCAAGTGTTGTCAAATCTGCGTCCGTTACAAATCTTTTATCCGCAAAATCCGTGATATTTTGAGTTGTAGTTGTATCAACATTTGGCACATTTGGAAGTCCAACATCACTTTTTGAAATTGTGATATTACCAGTTCCTTCAATCGATTGACTTGCAACTGTTTTAATTGGTCTTTTTGATTGAATTGTAGCAG
>JAURNI010000060.1 GCA_030830305.1 Alphaproteobacteria bacterium
ACCCCCAACATTTTACTCAAACTTTCCTCAATTGACATTCCTGTTGTATCAATAACAATAGCATCGCTTGCTGGTGTGAGTGGGTTTTCTGTGCGGGTTTGGTCTTGCTTATCCCGCTGAATTACCGCCCGCAAGATTGCCTCAAAATTAGCATTAATGCCATTTTCCAATTCTTGATTATACCGCCTTCTTGCACGCTCCTGCGCGGTGGCGGTGATGTAGAATTTAAAATCTGCATTAGGCAAAATATGCGTGCCAATATCCCGCCCTTCCAAAATTACAGGGTTGTGGGCGGCAGCAAATTCCCGTTGAAATTCCAATAAATTTGCTCGCACTTGCGGAATTGCTGAAATTTGGGAGGTTAAAATGCTGTTTGTTTGTGAATATATTTCTGGGTTTTCCCCGTATTTTTCTAAAAATTGAAGGAAGTTTGCGGAGTTTGCAATTGCCCCCTCTTCAATATTTCCACCCTGAATTGAAAACGCAACCACTCGGTAAAGCTTCCCCGTGTTTAGGGTTGTTGCCCCAATTTTTTGAGCAAGCAACTTGGTTAAAGTGCCTTTTCCTGCGGCGGCTGGGCCATCAATTGCGATTTTCATAATTTTTTTGAATACCAAATGCTTGTTGTTAGTAAATTCATTTGTGCAAGTAAATCGTTTTTATAAGTATCATGACATCCAGAAACAACAAGCACCTGCTTTGCACTCATACTTTTTGATATTTTTATACATTCCTCTAATAAATCCCGTCCAACCGTATTCCATAAATCGTAAGTTTTTACACAAAAATCATCAATCATTAGTGTTAAACCTGCATCATAAACCTCTGGTGGAGTTATCAACTTACCAAAAATAAAACCGAGTTTATCAGTATTACATAACGATATTACATCATCTTTAATAATTTCCTCATTAAAATATTGCGATTGAACATCGTTTGAATTTTTTGCTATT
Source organism: Alphaproteobacteria bacterium (assembly GCA_030830305.1). Taxonomy (GTDB): domain Bacteria; phylum Pseudomonadota; class Alphaproteobacteria; order Rickettsiales; family Deianiraeaceae; genus CAJQOT01. The sequence goes on from JAURNI010000060.1 coordinate 954, forward strand.
TTCCAAAAGTGTGGTTGTACTTTGGAGTACTCTAAACGCTTTAAATAACTTAAATTAACCATCCAGTTGATATCTTCTTGTGTGGTAAATCGTACCATATTTCTACCCATTCCTAACCTTCTCCCCAGTGTACAGCTGGCGTGGGCGTGAAATTTTCCTTGGGTGTTGGTAGAATTCATACATCTGAGCACACCATCCAGTAACCCTTGCTGCTGCAAACATTACGGTGAAGAAATTGGTTGGAATATCTAACGCTTTGTAAATTATGCCAGAGTAGAAATCAACATTTGGGAATAATTTGCGAGAGGTAAAGTATTCGTCTACCATTGCTTGTTTTTCAAGTTCACGGGCAATTGCAAGTTTTTCAAATTCCTTTCCAGAAGCGGAGAAGGTGTCAAGAATGTCATCGCACGATTTCTTGATTGCCTTGGCACGAGGGTCGTAATTTTTATAAACTCTATGCCCGAAACCCATAAGCAGCACTTCCTTGTTTTTAACTTTTTCAAGGTACGAAGGAATTTCTTCAATGGAGTTTATACCGTCAAGCATTTTAACAACGGCTTCATTTGCTCCGCCGTGAAGTGGCCCCCAGAGTGCTGCAATTCCAGAAACAACGGAAGCATATGGGTTCACTTCGGTTGAAGCTACCATGCGGACAGTTGATGTTGATGCGTTTTGTTCGTGGTCTGCATGAAGAACGAACAGACGGTTGATGATATCTTCAACTTCTTTTTTGTGAGATCTAAAATCAGGTTCATCAAACATATTAAGACAAATGCTTTCAGTAAAATGCGGAGTTAGTTTTATTTCAAGAGTTTTACCCTTAATAAAACGGTACACAATAATTACACACGCAAGAAATTCACCCACAAGTTTAATGAGGGTTTTTCGCACGCCTTCAATATCATTCGGGTTCCATTTGCTTGAATTTTTTGCAGCAATGTGCCCAAATGCCGCCATAAGAATACCCATTGGGTGGTCTGTTTGTTTAAAAGAAGAAATAACTTTTACAGTGGAGTCTTCAATTTTAAGGTTGTCAATGGCAATTTTTTTAAAAGGCTCGAAGTTTGCGATGTCTTCTTTTTTTTTCTTGCCTGTCATTAGAAGGAAGAAAAGCTCTAAAAGAGTTGTTTCACCTGTAAGGTTTTCAATTAAATGCCCACGATGAGCCAGAACCCCTTTATCACCGTCAATGAATGTAATTTTAGATTCACAAGATGCGGTTGAAACAAAAGCAGGGTCAAATGTAAAAAGGTGTAAATCTTTTTCAAATGGGGAAATATCTACGCAATCCGGTCCTTCTGTTCCGTGCAAGACATTTAATTCTAATTCCTTACCTTTGTAGGAAACTTTAACGTTATTTTTCATACTCTCTTTAAAAATTACAATATGCTTTTATTTTGTATTCTCTTCAAAGAACTTCCAGTTAATCAATTCTTCTGTGAAAATTTTTAGGAAATCTGGCCTACGGTTGCGGTAGTCAATGTAATAAGCATGCTCCCAAACATCAACTGTAATCACAGGTTTTAGGTTTTCATTTGTTAACGGAGTTAGTGCATTTGCTGTTTTGATAATTTCAAGCTTTCCCGTTGATTTATTCAATACAACCCATGCCCAACCTGAACCAAATTGTGTAACACCTGCATCAATTAATTTTGCTTGAAATTCCCCCACCGAACCAAAAGATTTTTCAATTAATGCTTTTGCTTTGTCTGTAATGTTTTTTGTTCCACCGTTTTTTTGCATTGAATACCATAAAAAAGCATGGTTCCAAACCTGAGCTGCATTGTTGAAAATTGCTTGTTTGCCTTCCTTCTCAGATTTCTGAATAATTTCTTTTAATGTTAAATCTTTATATTCTGTATTTTCAATCAGTTCATTTAATTTTACAACATACGCATTGTGGTGCTTTTTGTGGTGAAAGTCAAAAGATTCTTTTGAAAGAACTGGCTCAAGTGCATTATCTTCAAATGGGAGAGATGGCAACGAAAACGGAAATTTTGAAAGCTCAAGGCTGGAAATTGACATAATAAAAACAAACAATTCTTGTGTAGAGAAGATTACAAAAAATACCACTTGTCAAGATTTTTCTTGAATTATTTACATTCGGAAAACACATTGCTGCAAAAAATGATCATGAATAAAATTTTACCGTCATTCACATCTCATAGGTCAAGAATTAAAGGCGAAAAACTTGAAATATTAAAGCATGAAATTTTACCAAAGTATGAGATAACATCATTTTTTGATGTACAGCATTTTAATAAAATTCATATTGAAATAGGAGCCGGAACCGGAGATACGGTATCTCATTTAGCAAAACAAAATCCAGATATTTTGTTTATAGCATGTGAAGTCTATATTGATGGAATTTCCGGAATATGCAACAAAGTACAATCTCAAAATTTAACAAATGTCAGAATATATACACAAGATGCTAGAATACTGTTGAACCAAATACCAAACAATACTTTAGAGTGTCTATACCTTCTATTTCCCGACCCTTGGCCTAAAAAGAAACACCATAAACGCAGAATAGTTACGCAAGAGTTCATACAAGAAATAAGCCGTATTCTAAAAAAAGATGGAAGGCTTTTTATTGCAACAGATCACGATTCATATAAAGAACACATCTGCCAAGTTATTTATAAACAAAACTATATGGACTGGATTGCAGAAAAACCCGAAGATTTTACACAAGAACCTACATGGTGGACAAAAACAAAGTTCCAAAAGAAAGCAGAAGAAAGTGGAAGAGTACCTGTTTTTTTTACTTTAAAACCAAAGTGCGAGTGAAATTGGTATAACGCATAACATGTTTAATTTGAAACCATTCATAGGTTTTAGTAAAACTGAAATAATCTGTAATAATAAATTTCCAGAAAGAAAAATATAGCTATTAGTAGTTTGTAATGTATGTGATATTATCACATTTGATATTAATGCAATAATAATTGATATTGTGTTAATTTTGGAAATTTCCAAGTCTTTAATAAAAAAGGTATTAAAACATATTCCAAAAATTATACAAGGAAGAAATAATAGCAGGAATTTGTTATAAAAATATATGTAAATTAATGCAGTACAAAGTAACAAAGCTGTTAGTATATACCAAAAATACTTAGAAAAAAATATAGCACTTGAATTTACTTTATTGTGTTTATCGTGCAATAAATCTCTTTTTGCGTAATTTGTGTCAAAAAAAATAACCCATAATACCAAAGCAAAATAAAAGATAAAAACATTATGCTGTAATGAATATATAGGCATGTCAACTATGTGTACAATGCTAATAAGAAACCCGGAAGCGTAAGCAATTCCTAAAAAAACCTGAGGAACTGCGAAAAATCTTTTAGTGTATGGATACAAAAGTACAATCAATCCTATTATAAGTAATGGCAGAAAAATATGTTTTGAATAAAACATTAACAATGGCAATGAAAGTACAATAAGGGATATAAAAAATACTATAGCTTTTTTTATTGATATCTTTCCTTGCGCTATTACTCTTTCTTGTGTTGTCGGAGTTTGTGCGTCAATTTTGGAATCTGCAATGTCATTTAAAATACACCCGCAAGATCTCGCAAAAAATGCAGACAAAAGAAATAGCATAAAGTCTGTAATTGTAAGACTTTTAACATAAATCATTCCAAATAAACATGGAATAAAAAGCAAAACAGTACCGGTTTGGTTAAAAACCCTAATTAGCAAAAGATACACTTTCAAGTGTGTATAAAAGTTTTTAATCATAACTTTCGGCAACAATTTTAGCCTATTATGGGAAGAGATTTATCTTCTTGGATTGATTGTATAATTTCTTTTTCAATAATATCTGCATTTTGTGATGCATCAATTTTGTATACTACAGATGAATAATACGAAAGTAAATCACTACAAGATTCGTTATATATTTTAATTCTATTGCGAATTGTTTGTTCGTTGTCATCAATTCTTGTCTCAAGTTTTCCACCACATATATCACATATACCTTTCTCTTTTACGGGGTTAAATTTAGAGTTAAATATTGCACCACAATTTTTACAAACTTGCCTATTAACAACGCGGTCCACTACAACATCGGGATTGATATCAAACAAGAAGACTCTACTTATAACTTTTCCATATTTTTTTAACTCTTGGGAAAGAAATTGTGCTTGGTTAATTGTTCTTGGATATCCGTCAAAAATAATACTAGCATTAAAAATTTGTGATAATTTATGAGATATTATGTCATTAACAATATCATCACTAATTAGTTCTCCTTTTTCCATTTTTGATGAAATAATGGAATTAAGTGGGTGTGTTTTATCGTTTTTACATTCACGAAGGAGATCGCCAGTTGAAAGATGATGGTATCCGTGTTTTTCAATAAGTTTTTTTGCTTGAGTTCCCTTACCTGAACCTGGAGCGCCGAAGAAAATCAATAAGGACATTACATTTTATGTGATAGTTTATCGTACTTGGATGAAAGATTATGCATTTGAATTTGGGCGATTGTGTCTGTGCTAACATTAACAACAATAAGCAAACCTGTTCCGCCAATAAGATAAAACTGAGAATATAGCCCAGACATTAATTCTGGAATAATACAAACAAATGCAATATAAGACCCACCAATGAAACAAAGGTATTTCATTAATTTTTCAATATATTCCTGTGTTTTTTCACCGGGACGAATTCCGTGAATGAATGTATTAGATTTACGTAAGTTGTTTGCAACATCTTTTATATCAAAAACGATGCTAGTGTAGAAATATGTAAAAAAATATATTAATGCAATGTATGATACAATGAATAACGGTTTACCGTGTGAAAAGTTAATTGATATAAATTGAATTATAGGATTTGCACTGTTTTGCATAAAACTAACTATTGTTGCGGGAAGCATTAAAACAGAACCAGCAAAAATTGGTGGAATAACCCCGGCAGGGTTAATTTTTAGTGGTAACTGACCACTACCCATAGCAGACTGAATTCCTCCAAAACGACTAATCTGCTTAGATTGTTGTACCTTTATTATACGATATGATTTTTCAAATAAAACAATTAAAGAAATTGAAATTATAAAAATTACAATAATGAAAACAAGTTGAAGTGGAGACATGGCGCCGCTACGAGTAAGCTCGATCATAGAAATAAACGCTTTTGGAAATTCGGCAACAATTCCAACAAAAATCATCAACGAAACTCCGTTGCCAATTCCTTTTGCAGTGATGCGTTCGCCCATCCAAAGAAGAACCATTGTGCCAGTTGTTAATGTTAGAGCTATACTAAGTTTTTGATATAAACTTCCTTGTGGATTATCACCAATGTATAAATCCGATGCTCCAATTCCATTAGCAATTGCAAAACCCTGAAAAAGAGCAATTAAAATTGTAACATATTTTGTGTATTGGTTAATTTGCTTTTGTCCTGATTCACCCTCTTGCTTTAACGCTTTTAATTTCGGCGTTGATGATGTCACAAGTTGAACAATAATTGAAGAGGTAATATATGGAATAATTGTCAGGGCAAAAATTGACATTCTTGCAAGTGACCCACCGGAAAGCATGTTAAACATACCAAATACACCGGATTTTGTGTATTTCTCAAGAGATTCAAGCATTGAAACATCTATCCACGGTAAGGGTATAAAAGAACCAAGTCTGTAAGCAATTAAAACGGAAATAGTAAAAAGAACTTTCTGCAAAAGTCCACTTCCTTGAGGCCGCTTTTTATCTTTTTGCATAATTAGTTAGGTTGAGATTCTTTTAATTTGGAGACTAAAGTATGCGAACCACCTGATTTTGTAATTTCCTCAATTGCAGATTGTGAAAAAGCGTGTGCTTCAACTTTCAACCCCTTTGGACATTCTCCTTTAGCTAAAATCTTTACTAGATCATTTTTGCCAACAACGCCAGCCTTAACAAGGCTTTCAATTGTAACTTTATTTGTCAGCTTACCGGAAGCAATATAGCTTTGAATTTGAAGAAAATTAACAGGTTTGTATTCTGTACGGAAAATATTATTAAAACCACGGCGAGGCAACCTTACATAAAGCGGAGTTTGACCGCCTTCAAACCATGTAATAGAAACACCGGACCTTGCCTTTTGTCCTTTCTGACCTCTTCCACAAGTTTTACCCAAACCGGAACCTCTGCCCCTTCCAACTCTTTTTCTTTTTTCTGTATTTTTATAATCAAACAAGCCAATAGCTTTTGTAATTTCGGACATACCCAACTAAAATCTTTTCGCATTGGTAGTACAACTTTTTTAAATTGCAAGAGTTTTTTACCTATACAATATATTTATGTAAAATGTAAAAGAATTATGCAGGTCTACATAGATAAATTTCAATTGATGAAGAAGGTTTTTATTGTTTGATAATAACACGCACAAGTTTTTTCCCTTTTTTTATTACGCTGTCTTGCATGATGGTAGTAATGTCTTCGCATTTTAAGCCATCAAGCCATATTGCACCTTGTGATATAAGCTTTTTGCCCTCGCCCCTACTTTGGGCCAAGCCCGCTTCAACAAGAACATCAAGAATATTGCTTGCTTGCACAAAAACTTCTTCCATTGCGGCATTGTTTGAAGAATGTTCATGAATTGCAACTGCACTTTGTAGTGCTTCGTTTGCAAGGGTTTCTCCATGCACAATTTTCGTTGCCTCAAATGCAAGAGCTTTTTTTGCTTCGTTAACTTCCTTGCCTTGAAGTTTTTCAAGTTTATGAATTTCTTCCATTGGAAGTTCTGTGAAAAACCGTAAGCATTTTGGAACATCGGCATCGGCAATGTTGCGAAAGTACTGGAAGTATTCAAAGTGTGAAAGCTTTTCTTTGGAAAGCCATACTGCACCATTGATTGATTTGCCCATCTTCGTACCATCGGCACGGGTAATGAGAGGACACGTTAAAACAAATACTTCTTGACCTAAAATACTTGAACTAAGTTCAACCCCTTGTAACATATTTCCCCACTGATCCGAACCACCGACTTGTAAAATACAATTGTATTCCTTGGCAAGATGGTAAAAATCATAACCTTGAAAAATCATATAGTTAAATTCAAGAAATGTCATGGATTGTTCACGGGAAAGTCTACTTTCTACCGAATCCATTTTTATCATTCTATTTATGGAAAAGTGTGTTCCAACTTCACCAAGCATTTCAAGAAAGCCTTTTTTGGAAAGCCAATCATAATTATTGACAACCTTGATATCATTGCCTAAAATTTGATGAAAATTTTGCTTAATACCAAGTAAATTGCTAGCAATTTGTTCATCTGTTAGTGGTTTTCTGGCTTCATCTCTGCCTGATGGATCGCTGATTTTGGTAGTTGCACCACCAAGTAAGGCAATAACATTATGCCCATGTTTTTTGAAAATACGACACATCATTAGTGTCATTAAATTGCCAACATGGAGAGAGTTTGCACTTAAGTCGTACCCTGAATACAGCGTTATTTTTCCATTTTTACATAAGTCATCAAGGGCGTGAATATGTGTACACTGTTTAATGAATCCACGCCATTGTAATTCTTGTAAAACTGAAGATTGCGGTTCAAAATTAAGGTTATTTTTTTCTTTCAACATATCCCCAAGTTTCTGTATTAATAATAATAGTTTCCCCGCTTTCAACAAAAGGCGGAACCGAAAGCTTAAAGCCATTTTCAAGAATTGCCGGCTTAAATGAATTTGTTGCAGTTTGGTTTTTAATTGCAACTTCTGTTTCAGCAATAACACCTTCAACACGTATTGGCAGTGAAACATTAATCACTTTTTCGCCAATCATTTCAAGTGTTAACTCCATTTCTTCATTCAGAAAACGCTTTCCTTCGCCAAGTGCTTCATATAAAACTTCAATTTGTTCGAATGTATCTGAAAGCATTATGACAATTAAAGAGCCGTCATCATACATAAATGACCCCTTTCTTGTTTCCACAAAAACGAATTCAACGGTTTCATCGGAACGAAATCTTTCATTTAATTTTGAACCTGTTTGAATATTTTTTAATTCCGCTTGAATAAAAGCCCCACCCTTTCCTGGTTTAACATGTTCTGTTTTTACAACTCGGTAATTGCCGTCTTTAACTTTCACAACATTTCCAACTTTTAAGTCGTTTGCAATTGGCATTGATAAAAAAATAATTACACCTAAGATTTGCTGTAATTTTTACCAGTCAAGTTTTTTTCTTGTAAATTAAATACATTAAACCTGCAATGGTGCATATACAACCAAACATTACATAATATACAATTCCAAAAATACTGTTACAATTTTTTACCAAGAATGTAAGAATCGTGGGTGCAGTTCCGCCAAATAATGCAGCCGGAATGCTATAGCTAAGTGCAACCCCACAAGATCTCACATTCGCAGGAAAACTTTGTACAATAAGAGTTGGAAATACACCTTGGAACGAACCTATTAAAATACCTGCAATTACCGACATCACAAAAACAAGTGTAATATCTTTGGAGTTGAGACTGTATATAAATGGATAAATAAATACTGCCATTAAAATGGTTGATATCAATAATATTTTTTTACCGTTGAGCTTATCTGAAATATAACCGAATAATATTGCAGATATCATAAATACAATTGTTATTACAACATGCACGGCGGTTACTACGGTGTTTGTGTAACCCAGCATTACTGTCATTACTGTTTTTGAAAAAACATTTATTGTATAAACGGTATGGTAACTGTCATAAATACTGCACAGCATGCAATTAGAGTAGATATATGATAACGAATAATATCTTTAAATGGTGTTTTGCTAAGGTGATGACTTTTCTTTTCTTCAATAAATGTGTGGCTTTCAGGTAGGTTTTTTCTAATATAAAGCCCTATAAAACCTATAATAAAACTAAACAAAAATGGAATTCGCCAGCCATAACTATAAACTTGTTCCTGTGTAAGGAAATGTTTTATTAAAAAAATTACAAAAGAAGAAAATAGTATACCCATTGCAATGCTTGATGTTGAAAACGAACCAAATAACCCTTTTTTATTTTCAGGTGCAGATTCTACAAGGAATATTGCAGAAGCGGAAAACTCACCACCAAGGGACATTCCCTGCAGCATTCTCATAATAATAAGTAAAATGGGTGCAGAAATACCGATTGTATCATAAGAGGGTAACAATCCAATTACAGTAGTTGGAATTGCTATCATGGCAATAGAGATTGTAAGGGAGACCTTTCTGCCGTATTCGTCCCCAATATATCCAAAAACCATGCCACCAATTGGCCTTGCTAAAAAACCCACTGCAAATACTGCAAATGTCATCATCAATGATATATAAGTATTTTCCGAAGGAAAAAATACACGGGAAATGATATCAGCAAAATGTGCATAAAGAAGGTACTCATACCATTCTAAAGCATTACCGATTGAAGATGATAATATAATACGGTTCAGCTTCATACCTAAAGAAATAATAAATGCCTATTTTTTCTTGGAACCGAAAGTTATTGAACCAGCATTACCACTAAACGCCAGTGGCACAAGAATAGATGCGAAATCTTGCAATTCTTTTTCAATTTTATGTAAAAATTCTTTTGCTTTTTCAGGGTTTCCTCTTTCTCTGCCTTTAAGTTGTACAACAACCATAACTCTGTGACCTTCGTCCAAAAACTGGGTAATTTTCTTAAATTTTGTTGCATAATCGTGGTCTCCAATGTTTGGAGTCATCTTGATTTCCTTTTGTTCAACTTTGTGTTGTTTTTGCTTTGCATCAGCTTCTTTCTTTTTGATATCATATCGATATTTGCCAAAATCTAGTATTTTACATACAGGCGGCTCTGCGTTCGGTGAAATTTCTAATAAATCCATTTTTTGGAACTTGGCTTTCATGATTGCCTCCCTTGTAGGAAAAACACCGAGCATTTCACCTGTATCAGAAATTAATCTTACTTCTTTTGCTGTAATTTCTTCATTTTTTTTAGGTATTTTTGACATTGTTTTTAAAAAGTTGAAAAAGAATTTCCGCACCCGCATTTTGATGTTGCATTGGGGTTTGTAATTGAAAAGAATGCAGTACCGAGATCATCAGATTCGTATTGCAAAATACCACCTTTCAGCATATCTATAGCAGAATTTAGAACATATACAGAAGGATTATTATTCACACGATGTGAATCTTCGGGAAGTTCATGAGCGATGGTATAATTGTAAGAAAAACCATTACATCCGCCGGGTAAAACTGAAATCACAAGCGATTCCCCATTTTTTAAAACTTCCATCAATCTCAATTTTGCGTTTGGTGAAATTTCTAATATCATAACTATTTGCGTTCCTCGCCAAAAAGATGAAGCAGATGAACAAAGATGTTGATGAAATCAAGGTACAAAGCCAACGCACCCATAAGAGCAACTTTTCTTATACCATCATCACTAATGTGCCCAGATTGGTAGTGGTAATAAGTTTCTTTGATGCGTTGAACATCATAAGCAGTAAGACCTGTAAATATTAAAACTGAAAGTACGGAAATAATAAAACCCATACCGGAGCTTTTTAAGAAAATATTTACAATTGATGCAATAAGAAGACCAATCAATGCCATAACTAAAAAGGAACCAAAAGCGGTGAGATCTTTTTTAGTTGTATACCCATAAAGAGACATTCCTGCAAATGTTCCTGCGGTAACGAAGAATGCTCTTGCAATTGAAGTACCTGTGTATGCAAGGAAAATTGTTGAAAGAGATAAGCCCATTAAAGCAGAGTAAGTGTAAAAAACTCCCCGAGCTTTTTCAAATGAGAGTGATCCTATTTTGAAACCTAAAAATAATACCATAACAAATGGTGCAAACATTACAACAATTTTAAAAGGACTTTGAAATAAAAATGTAGCAACGGCTGGTGAAGAGATTACCATTTGATACACAGCAAACGCTACAATTCCTGTAATACTTAGTGCAAGAGACATGCTTTGGTATACATAAACCATGTAATCCCTTAAGCCACCGGCACCGGCTTGAACACTCGAAGTAGTTTGATAGGTATTCATACAAATTTTCTTAATTTAATAGATATATATGGTCTTGTTTCAAAAAAGTCAAGATTTTTTCTCTTGTAAAACATATTGATGTATGTTATATTAAACTTAACCATACATTGATTATGCAAGAAAAAAAAATAAGGAATACAAGCGGGAGAGGTTTAATGTGTTTGATTCATAGTATTTTTCCGGATAAAATAAATGGTAATACTGTTTATTGTAGTAATGCAGAACAAAGGTTGGAAGCGGTTAAACAGTATGTTTTGAAAAGGATTAATACACTATTAAACATTCAGAAAAAAGAAGATTTGCAAAACTTAAATCCAAAATTAACCACTGAAGAATTAATTGCATTACAAGGTCTTGCACCAACAAAGAATGCATTAGGGGTAATTAATCAAAATCATTTTTTATACGATGGTATCATACAAAATCTAACAACATTCAAAGAATTACTGCAAGACGCACAGCAAAATGTTCAACAAATACAAACTGGAAACATGAATGAAGGTTCCTTATGCTATTACATTGCACAACAATATAATATTGGAATTCAGTTATACAATCTTACAAACGGGCAACCGGTAAAGACTAGAGATGCATACAACCCCAAAAAGTCCCAAAAAATAGTTAATATCCATGGGCAACAAGGCCACTTCGAAGCAATGTTAACAGATGACGAGTTTGAAGCATTGAAAAATAAACCTAATACACATATGCAACCAACGCAAAAGCAACAGGAACAGAAACGGGAACAGCAACGGGGAGCGACAACGCAACAGAAACAGCAACCAAAACAAACACCAATGCCAAAACCAGAACAGGAACGGAAAGAATATTTGATTAATTTTGATACATTAAATACAACAGCACCGCAGATTAACATTACAGCAATGCAAGGTGAAAGTGGTCAAAACCCAACAACTCAAAATAACAATCTTGGGCGTTATTATGGCAAAACAAAAACAAAACTACAGGAAAGCGATATTAAAACAGCAATAACCGATGTTTTTGCTAAAGGAGCAGACAAGATTGGTGATGATGGGAAAGGGAAAGTTAATTGCTTTCGTGAAATTATGCAGGCAATTATTGAAGAAAAAGAAAAAGAAGGTGGTGTGGTCGGCATAAGCGAGGAGCTTAGCGGTAAAAATGCCGGTTTTACTGCATGGCAAAAAGAATTTAGTACAAAACTTGAAATATATAATAAAAATCATAATACAAAATATGATATTTCGGATATGCAAAAAATTTCTGCATCATTTCAAGAACTTTCTAAAGACATTTTAGATACAGCAGGAGGGAGGCATTACGAAAATAATGGAAAAGAAGTTCAGACAGGTATGCGTTCATACAGAGCAGTACAAATTTTGAGCAAAATACAACCGAAATCTGCCCAAAGATAATAATAAAACCTTGATTTTTCATACATAAGATTTTTGCTCTCCAAAAAAGTGTATGTACTTTCAGGAAATTATTGCAAAATTAAAAGAATTTTGGGGCAATCAAGGTTGCAGCGTTTTAGAAGGTTTTGATTGCAACATCGGAGCGGGAACTCTTGCACCGTATACGGCACTTTATACCCTTAAACATAAAGAATGGTCTGTGTGTTATTCGCAGTTTTGTAGAAGACAAACCGATGGTCGCTATGCACAAAACCCGAACAGGCTTTCGGGATATTTTCAATTTCAAGTTTTATTGAAACCATTTCCGGTAAATGCACAGGAATTGTATTTGAAATCCCTTGAAATGCTTGGAATTTCGCGAGAAGAAAATGATATTTCATTTCTTGAAGATAACTGGGAAAACCCTTCAATTGGGGCATCAGGTTTGGGTTCGGAGGTTTGGCTTAATGGCATGGAAATTACACAGTGGACATACATGCAACAAATTGGCGGGGTAAAAATTGATGTTATTCCCCTTGAAATTACATACGGTTTAGAACGCCTTGCAATGTATGTTCAAAAGGTAGATAGCATTTTTGAAATTGAGTGGTCAAAAAACTTAAAATACGCTGATATTTTTAAAGACAAGGAAAGGGAGATGTCCCACTATTACAATGATGAATCTAACATTGAAAACCTTTTTGATTATTTCCAAAAAACGGAAATTGAATGCGAAAAAATGGTTGCAAAAAACCTGCTTGAACCAGCGTATGAATTAGCTCTTGCCTGTTCAAACACGCTGAATTTGCTTGATGCACGCTCGGCTCTTTCCCAAATTGAAAGGGCTTCGTATATTCTACGAGTTAGAAACTTGGTGAAGAAAATTTGTGAGAAGGTTGTTATAAAGTAAGATGGATAATGAAAACAGAAACCTTCAATTTGAAGAATTTAAATTGCTTGACGGTAAATTTGCAGAAACAAATAAAACATTTGATACACAGCTCTTTTCCTTCAATGTTGCAATTTTAACATTGGTGTTTTTTGCAATTAATGCTACATTTTCTTATGAAATTTCAAAATGGTTTTATATTCCACTTTTATTTTCTGTTTTGTGTTGCGGAGCATCTGTTTGGTTTTTGTTAAAAACATAT
>JAURNI010000061.1 GCA_030830305.1 Alphaproteobacteria bacterium
AATGGCTTTGCGGAAGCGTTTAAAATTATGCAATCCAATTGTAGCTCAAACATTAATAACAGTTCATTTGAAACAATCGTTCCTCAAAAGAAACATTTAAAAAAAATTACCTAGAATTTATTAAATTTTTTGCGTATTTCTTGCTAGAAAGCGTACTTGAAAAACAAAATATAGCAGCGAGAAAATCGGAACATAAAATACTTTATATTTTACCCATGTTGCTTCGGGGAAATTTCTGTATACTATTTCATTCCCAATTGCAATAACAATAAACATAATTGCAAGCCTTAAAGAAAATTCTTTCCATGCTTTATTTTCCATAACAATTTTTCCTTCAAAAAATTTTTTTATTGGTGGATTTTCCGAGAAATAATTATAAATCATAAGGCCCCCAAACAAGAAATTAATGAGCGTAATCTTAATTTGAATAAATGACGGATTGTGGAAAAACACGGTAAGGCCTCCAAAAATTACAATTGCGATATTTGAATAAAGGGACATTCTATCTTGTTTTTTTTTCAAAAGAAAATGATAAACCAACGAAGAAACCGAAACAACAACCAGACAAAATGTCGCAATAATAATTGGTTGGTAATTCGGAACAAAAAAATTCCCGAATTTATACGCCACAAAGAATACTATGATTGGAATAAACGAAAAAACTTGTTGCATTTTAGTTAGTTACTATTGCTAAATATTTATACAATATAAGTGAAAAGTCAAGTTTTTAATTAATTTATGCAAAAAATAACTTATGTAATTTTGGCAAATCTTGGTGGACCAAACAAAAAAGGTGAAGTACGAAACTTTCTTTTTAATCTATTTAATGATAAATACATTATCCCTCTTCCAAAAATTCCACGGTTTTTACTTGCTCATTTAATTTCGTTTTTTCGTGCTAAAAAATCCCAAAAGGAATATGATAAAATGGGCGGTTTCAGCCCAATTTTAATAAACACACAAAAACAACAAAGTCTGCTACAAAAAGCTCTTGGAAATAACTTCAAAGTTCTTATTGCAATGAGCTACTCCCCTCCTTTCATGCACGAGGTATTCTCTCAAATTAAAGCAGAGGAAATAAACAAAGTTATTCTTTTGCCACTTTACCCGCAATATTCAATCACAACAACAAAATCCTCTGCTGCAAAGTTTTGCAAAACTGCAAGTAAGTATAATATACAAACCATCGACATCATTCCGTACTTTTTTGAAAATCCAAAGTATATTGCATCTTGTACAAGGAAAATCCTCAATGAAATTACAAAATTTAACGACAAATCCAAACCTATGGTAATTTTGTTTTCCGCTCATGGCATTCCAAAGGATTTTGTACAAAAATGGAACGACCCATACGAACAACAAATAAATAAAACCGCATTTTTAATTACTCAAAACCTTAAAAAAGAAGGTATTATTTTTGAAGAAAAGGTTTGCTTTCAAAGTAGAGTTGGTCCCAAGGAATGGCTTAAACCTTATATTCAAACTATTATTCCTGAATACATGGGGTACAATATGATTGTATTTCCAATTGCATTTGTTTCGGAACATCTTGAGACTCTCGTTGAACTTGATCATCAATACAAAGAGTTAGCAAATGACTGTAATGTATATGAATATCGTCGCGCAGAAACACCATCAGAATGTCCGCTATTTATTGAATGCTTAAAGGAGGAAGTTTTAAGAAAATCATAAAATTTCACTTGGATTTAACAAATTAATTGTTTATATGTACAGCTTTTCTTCTTGACAAAAGCTTTTTTTATCATTACACGCCGATTTTTGGTTAAATTCTTCATTTCATGAAAATTTTACGCTCGGCGTTTATTGTTTCTTTTTTTACAGTTGTTTCAAGAATTAGTGGGTTTGTGCGGGATATTCTAATTGCAAAAATTGTTGGAAGCGGCTTTTTTGCCGATGTCTTTTTTGCAGCCTTTAAGCTTACAAATTTATTGCGAAAAGTATTGATTGAAGGCTCATTTTTTGCAGCATTTGTTCCATCTTTTTCGGAAATTAAAGAAAAATACGGAATGCTGGAAGCAAAGCTTTTTTGCTCAAGAATGTTTTCTATAGCATTTTATGTAATGATCTTCATTATAGTGTTAGCCAATTTATTCATGCCACAAATTACCAAATTCATGGCACCCGGTTTTAGTGGGGAAAAGCTTTCAATGACAGTTTCTCTTTCTTATATAATCTTTTGGTACTTTGTTGCAATTTCATTAATTTCAATACTTTCTGGCGTTCTTAATGGTTTGCACAAGTTTTCATACTATGCTATTGTGCCAATTTTTATGAATCTTGTAATTATAGCGTTTATTATATTTGTTAAAGATCACTTTAAAAACATTGCTTATTGCCTTGCATGGGCAGTTGTTTGCGGTGGCGTTGTGCAATTTTTATTTATTTACGGCGCATGTGTTTATGAAAAGTTTGTCATTCGCCTGAAATTACCAAAAAAAACTCTTTTTGATAAACACACAACAACAGCTTACAAAAAAATGATTCCATCAATTATTGGCGGAGGTTTAACACAAATTAATACAATGGTTGATTTAATCCTAGGAAGTTATATTGTCTCCGGAGTTTCATACCTTTACTATGTTGACCGAATATTTTTTCTTCCATCATCAGTTATTGGAACGGCAATTAGTATTGTAATTTTACCATTTATTTCTAAACAGATTGCACAAAATAAAATTGACGGTGCAAACGGGTTCATTGACGAAGCAATTCAGCTTGCTTCAATTTTAGTATTACCGGCAAGCTTTATTTTGTTTTTTAACGCAGAAATGATAACATCTGTTATTTTTGAGCGGGGAGCATTTAATTCAAATGATGTCTACTACGTTTCAGCAATGCTGAAAATTTTAGCAATTGCTTTGCCGTTTTGTGTGTTTAATAAGATTACTTCAACAATATTTTTCAGTTATTCCAATACAAAAACACCAATGTATATCACATTTTTTAGTGTATTTGTAAATGTTGTAATTTCAGTCAGCTTAATGCCGCATCTTGGTATTTTTGCCATTACAATTGGAACGGCAATTTCATATTTCCTTTCATTTTTAGTAGGTTGCATAATTCTACTAAAGAAAAAAATGGTTAATTTGCATAAAGAAATTTTAAACTTCATGTTAAAAGTTTTAATTATGTCTTTTATTTCTTGCATGCTTATGCAATGGCTTGTAATAAATGACAACTTCGGCTATCAAGCATTGATTTATAATCTTGGAATATTTCAAAAACTTTTGTATATTTTCGTTTTATTTGTTATCACTGGTATAGTGTATATCCTTTTAGGATTAGCTCTTGGATTGAATTTGATAAAGATGCTTTTTTATAAAAAAACAGGAAAATAATATTAATATAGAATTGATAACTTTTTTGCGTGGAATTGCTGCACTTTTTGTGTGTTTAAATCATGGATTTTTATCTATTATGAAAGCAGAAAACTTAAGAATTAAAGCAATAATACTTCAAATCCTCTTCAACCATATATTTAATTAAAGATTCAAAGGACATTTGCGGTTCCCAACCCAGTTTGGTCTTAGCTTTAACAGGATTTCCAACCAAAAGCTCAACTTCTGCAGGTCGGTAAAATTTAGGATTAACTTTTATGCGTGCAGTTCCTGTTTTTGCATCAATTCCAACTTCATTATCAGAGGTACCTTGCCATTTTATTTCAACATCTACAGCTTTAAAAGCTTGCTCAATCATGTATCTGATTGTATGCGTTCTATTCGTTGCCAAAACATAATCATCGGGTTCTTTTGCTTGAAGCATTAGATGCATTCCCAGGACATAATCTCCTGCAAAGCCCCAGTCGCGTTTTGCATCCATATTTCCAACTTCAATATATTGAATATCTCCTGCTTGAATTTGTGCAATACCATATGTAATTTTTCTGGTAACAAATTCTGCTCCACGAAGTGGTGATTCATGATTAAACAATATTCCTGACGACGCAAAAATATTATATGATTCACGGTAATTCTTGGTTATCCAGTGACCATAAAGCTTAGCAACACCATATGGACTGCGAGGATAAAACGGTGTATCCTCAACCTGAGGTATAGCTTGAACTTTTCCAAACATTTCCGATGTTGATGCTTGATAAAATTTGATTTTAGGGTTTAAAATTCTAATAGATTCAAGTAAATATAGAACTGCAGCACCATCAACATTTAAAGTATTAATAGGATTATCAAATGAATATCCAACAAAAGATTGTGCTGCAAGATTATATATTTCATCAGGCTCGATACTTTTTATGATATTAAAAATTTGAAAAAATTCCGTAAGATCACACTCAACCACTTTAATATCATTCTTAACATTAAGACGCTTTAGTCTCCAGTCTCCTTGTGTTGAAGACCTTCTTGCAAGACCATAAACTTCATAACCTTTTTCAAGTAAAACTTTAGCAAGATACGCACCATCTTGACCGTTAATCCCTGTAATAAGCGCTTTTCGCATAATAATAATTAAACATTTACAATATAGGTATCAAAAATTATACTGATAATTATTAATTTAAATATCAAGCAAAATATAAATAACTTGATTTTCACGCTACAAGTATTTATTTCTGACCCTAATTTTAATCGTTTGTCAAAAACTATGCTGCCTAATTTAGAATTTCTAATACAAAAAATACCAAACTACACAGGTAAACATTTATGGAATGGAAAAGTACCGGAAATTTCAAGCACAACAATTGATTTTACTCACTACCCCGACTATCGATCCGAAATAAAGCATCATAATATTTACGATATAGTTTTTTTTGTAGAAAATATAATAGACTTCACAGGATGGAATATATTGTGCGATGAACTTATTAGAACAGTGAAGAACGATGGAATTTTGGTAATTAAATATTTACAGAATAATAATAATATTACCGTTATTTCACTAAAAAACTTTTTTTTTCGAAAATACGGATTGGTAGTAGAATTAATATATGAAAATATATCTGACGGTATATTTATAAACGCTTTCCAAATTCACAAAATCCACTTAAATAATTCTAAATTATGGAGTTTTGGGTTATTAGTTGGAAAAAACGAAGATAAAATACAAAACACTTTGAAAATGTGTCAATCTATTAGAAAATTAGGCGGAGATGCACATGAAATTATAATAACCGGATATTACGACCAAAGATTCCAAGACTATAATACAACTTATATAAATAAGCAATATAGTACCATATACGCCGACATCTGTAAGAAAAAAAACGATATTATACAAACTGCAACACATGAAAATATCTTAATAGCTCACGACAGATACTGGCTTAATGAAGATTTCTTCGAAGGATTTAACAAGTACGGATATGACTTTGAGTTTATTACAGCAAAACAAATATGTCTTTCAGGACGCGAGTACCCAGCATATTGTGCAGTTGATGATAACAATAATTTATCATGGCCTGCTTGTGGATATCATATTAAAGTTTATAATAAACAAATTTTTCAAAACTATTGTAACGGTGGTTTAATAATTGGAAAAAAGCATGTTCTGTCAAACATTCCGTTTAATTCAATGTTATTTCATAACCAAGCTGAAGATGTAGAGCTTGCTAAAGAAATGCAAAAGCAACATATTATTCTAAAAATTAATAATTTTTCTTCAATTACAACTAATGTAGATGAAAACTCTCTCGGTTTTTTTTCATTATATGAAAAACCAAATACACAACAAACCACAGAAATACCAAAGCATAATGTTCATAAATCAAAACGAAAGTACACAAAGTTACGCAATTTAAGAAATAAAATACGCTTACTCATTTCAAAACCTTTTATCAAAAAAGATAAAACATCGGCAAATCTTCTGTTTGCATTTATATCTGGCGGACAATTTAACTATGCCTGCTATCTTGCAAGGCATATGATATTAAAAGGATATAAAATATCAATACTTCAATACCATACAAACCTTGATAAGGCACAAATTAATACAATCTTCAACGATTTTCCCGACCTCACACCACTAATCACTACAAAACCTCTGTATAAAACAAATATATGGTTTTGCGGTATTATGTTTGGCAAAATATTAATTGAATATTTTAAATTCGCTAAAAAGCACTACAATGTTATGTGTACAGGCTGGGAAATGTCACACATTCCATCAAGATATCTAAAGAATACAAATTTATTTCACGAAATTATGGGTTATAGCACATTCGCAAAAGATGTGTTAAAAAGTTCCGGTGTAAAAACAAAGTGTACCGTTGCTGACTTCGACATGAAAATTCACAATAATTTTGGTATAAAATATGATAGAACATACTTTGGGTTACCAAAAGATAAGCTTTTGTTTCTTGTATCTGGAAGTTATACTTCTGGCCATGAAAGAAAAAATTTCATTGGTGCTATACAAGGCTTTAAAGAGGCTTTTGCAGAAAAAAATGATGTTGCACTTGTGGTACACATTCATTGTTCAAAAACTCATGGAGATAAAATCTCCAACGAATTTCTACAGTATCAAGAAAATCTAAAAGAAATAGGTGGTAAAAACATAATAATTATCAATTCAGATGATGATTTTTCATACGAAAAAACAATAGGACTCAAAAGAAGTTGTGACTGCTTAATTTCACCTCATAAATGCGAGGGCTATGGTTTGAATATTGCAGAAATGGCTGAAGTGGGTAAAAATGTAATTATGACGGGCTGGTCCGGTAATATGGATATTATGCAAAATTCCCGGTGGAGTAATAAAATTCAAACAATAAAGTATAATCTTGTAAAAGTAAAACCTGAAAATTTTATCTGGGTAGATAAAAAAGATGATAATTGTTACTGGGCTGAATGTGATTTAAATGACATGGTTCGTCTAATGCAAGGTTTACATCAAAATTTCAAAAAGCATTTATAATTAATTTATTGATGCTTTTTTTACAAAAAAGCTTGATTTTTAAATTTCAATACAATTGCATTGGTACTGTATAAGTTAATATTTACTATGGTTAGCATTGATAAACTTTCTAAGTCTGAAATAAAACAACAGTTTGGCGTTGTTCCAAACGACAGCGGATCTCCAGAGGTTCAAGTTGCTTTGATGACTTCTCGTGTTGTTCAAATAACAAAACATCTTCAAATAAATAAAAAAGATTTTTCAGGTAGAAGGGGTTTATTAATCTTACTTGGTAAAAGGTCTCGTTTACTTTCTTATCTTAAGAGAAAAGACTCTGAGCGTTATCAAGGTCTTATTGAAAAACTCGGTTTAAAAGATAAACACTAATGAAATACGAGGTTAGAGTTCAACTAAAATCAAATGTTTTAAATGTTGAAGCAAAAGAGATTTTGTCGTCTATCAAATCACAAGGTTTTAACTCTGTTACGTCACTAAGTACGGCAAAACTATTTGTCATTGAAGTATTAAACGATAACTCTCCAGACTCAGTTGCTGAAGAAATTGCAAAAAATATTCTTACAAATGAAGTTATTGAAAAATTTTCTATACAAAAAATAAATGAATAACTCTAATTCCGTAGAAAAGTTAGCATTAAATTTAGTTTGCACTATCGTTTTAATATCGTCAGTTATATTTGCGTTTTATATCCATGTTTTTGGCAAAATTACACCTGGAGGCGGGTTCCAAGCCGGAGCACTTCTTTCATCTGGTTTAATTATATACCAAAATTTTAATAAAATTAAAGTTTTTTCAGACAAATCTCTCAATACAATAACGGTTATCGGTATATTACTATACATGTTCACAGGGTTTGCAAGTTTGCTTTTTGGAGGTAGTTTATTTGAATATAATTCATTTCACCCTATATACGGGCACATTATTGGTACTTTTGCAATTGAAACAGGTGTGTTTCTTGTGGTTACAACATCAATGGTTAGAATTGCAAACATGATTCAAGAATACTAAATTAAACCATTTTCCATTTCTTCAGGAATATCTACTTCCAGTAATTTTAATACTGTTGGTGCAACATTTGCCAGCGTTCCATTGTGGATTTTTATATCTTTTTTGTCTGTTATGTATATAATTGGAACCGGTCCCGTAGTGTGTTGTGTGTGAATTTCCTGAGTTTGCACATCAACCATTTCTTCCAAATTGCCATGGTCTGCAGTAATTAGTAAGTGATATTTACACTCCAAAGCGATCTCCTCTAATTTACCAAGAAATAAATCAATGTGCTGTGCTGCTTGTTTTGATGCCTCAAAATTACCAGTATGACCAACCATATCTCCATTAGCAATATTAATCACAATAAAGTCATGTTTTTGAGATTTAACTTCAGGAAATAATTTTTCTTGAAGCTCATATATCGACATTTCTGGCTGCATGTCATAAGTTTTAACATTTGGAGATTGCACCAATATTCGTTTCTCAAACTTTCCATGCTCTTCTTTTCCACCATTAAAAAAGAAAGTTACATGAGCATATTTCTCCGTTTCAGCAATATGTAAATGATTTTTTTCACGCTTTTCAAGAACTTCAACAAGAGTATTTTGAATTGAATGTTGCGGAAATAGCACCACAGATTTTAACGCAATTTCGTTAGAATAATGCGTCATGCAAATAATATTATCAAATAAATTGGAATTTAAAGCCATACTTGAAAGTTGACGAACTCTATCCGCTCTAAAGTTTGCAATAAACAGGCAATCATCTTGTTTTATTCCTGTAAAATTACCAATGACCGAAGGCTCTATGAATTCATCTGTAATATCTTTTGAATAAAAATGGTCAACTGCCTTTTTGATATCAGTAAATGAATATTTAGATTTGCCTTGCATTGCATTAAAGTAATTTTGCGTGCGTTCAAATTTTTTGTCTCTATCCATTGCAAAAAAACGCCCGGAAATTGTACCAACATTCATACCATCAAATTCTTTTAAAGTGTTGATAAAATCTTTTGGTGGTACATCTCTACCATCTGTAATAACATGCAAAACAACAGACTTCCCCTGTTCTTGTAACACTTTGTAAATACACTTAATATGTTCCAAGGAAGAATGCACACCACCGTTTGAACAAAGTCCTACCAGATGAATTGTATTTTTTGTACGAATATTCCTCAATTTGTTTGCAAGTTCACCAGATTTTACCGCTTTATTAATTCGCGGAAGATCT
>JAURNI010000062.1 GCA_030830305.1 Alphaproteobacteria bacterium
CTACTTTACCACTAAGTTATACCCCCAAAATTTACCAAACAGAAACATACTGAATAATTCAGCTGCGCTAACAACATTGAACCTTGACAAGAGTACGACTTCTTGCTCAGTATGTTTATGTTTGGCACCCGAGATAAGAATCGAACTTATACTAACAGAGTCAAAGTCTGCTGTGCTACCACTACACAATTCGGGATCAAAACGCATTAAATTTTTAAAGAACTAATAGGCACGATGGCCAAAAACAAAACCCCTAGATTTTTTAGGTCTAGGGGTTTGTGTTTAAAACTTGTTAGAATTAATCTAAGCACAAACCCCTATGGATCCAATAAAGCCGTTATTATCGCTTGATGTGCGATACTCAGCCTGCCATGTCGTAGGTGACATTGGGCAAGATATCGGCGATAAATGTTGTTTATTATTTTTCATCATGTTTGTATTATACAGGTTTATTTAGGGAAAGTCAAGCTGTTTTTGTTGTTTTTCCGCAACATTTTGGTATTCATAGTTAACTGTTTCATCGTTTTCACGGTAAACAATTGCACCGTTCTTTAAATGAAATCTTTTTGCTAATTCTGTTTTTGGACTCAATGTAACGAACCTTTTTATGTGTTCATTGTTTTCTTTAATATGTGAAACAGCATCAAATATCAATTTTCTTCCAGCACCAGGTGCATAAGACCAAATTGTATAAAATACTGCGGTATCAGCTTCGTTTGTTTGTTCAAATAATTCCGACTCTTTTGTTGGAATAGAACTTTGATAACTCACGCAGGTAATTGCCTGCACGGAATCTTTTTCATCCCGATAGACAAAAATATCCTTGTTTTCACCAACACGATCCACATGTGGAATATTTGGGCGAACAGGATCTTCAGATAAAAGTTCAAAAAACTTATCAGTTAATGTTTTTATCAAATGTAGCATTTCACTTTAATTCACCTTTGTTATTTGCTGTTGTTTTAATATCTGTTTTTGATTGTAATTCTGATTCATCAATAAATCTTGTATTGTGATGTACCTTAAAAGGATCTAATATTGTAAATTTGATTGGTTTCCAGAATTTTGCAAAAATATTGTTGAGTAACACAATTGCTAAACAAGAAACTATCAATCCCGAACAAATCAAAATCGATGCTACTAGAAAAGTTGCAGCTGATTCAACATCCATTATTTACCACCTATAGAAAATTGTATTGCACGAATGGAATCCCAACGGAAACTACGCCATCCATCATTTTCAATGTCAAAAACTGGTACAACTTCATCATTTTTTGCTTTTTCTGTACCTTTTGGCATTTTTTCACTTGGAATTTTTGATTCCAACAGAGTACATTTCATAATTCTTTCGGATCCATCTTTTTTTGTGAATGTAATGTCTACAACTTCACTCCGAAGAAGACCCAAAAGCCAATTTTTCTCTTTTTTTGTCTTAAATTCAAATTTTTCACTCATTTTTTTCTCATTTCGAAGATTTTTTCATACTAAGGTGACTAGTTCCAAAAAAAGAACTAATAAGCACACTTGCGGACCACGTTTCCAACGTATATGGAATTGCTAAAATTGGAAATAATGTGTTTAATGACCATATAAACAAAAATGGCACAATAAACAACAAAATACCCACAACAAACAAGGCAAGAATCACCTTTAAACTACTATCAAACATAATACATCCTTTAAGTTAAGTCATTTTTAGCGACTGTTTGAACATTATAACACTTTCTTTAGTCCTTGCAAGGTAATCATTGAACCATTTGCCTGACGTTGTTGTTTTTCTGAGAATACATCCGAAAAAATCTGTGCCTACCAATCCGCTTACATAAGTTTCTGGATTGGAAAACACGGCTTCAAACGATTCATCAAAAATTGGTACACCTTCATCATCAGGTTTAAAAAACGCAATGTGGTAGGTGTCACCAACAGCTGTGGTATCTACAGGTATGCCACCAGAAAATTCTGAATCGTTAAATTCAAAAAAAGATAACTTTAATTCATTATCTTCAATTCCTGGTGTAAAAAAGAAACCGTCAAAATTTTTTGTATCCATTTAGTTCCGTTATTACTTTTTGTTTTTCCACCTTACGGTTGTAAGATGTTTTTTTAGCGACCTTACGCATACGGTATTTAGGACTTAATAGATCCTTAAATAGTATGTTTCGATTAGCTTTATAATCTAAGTTTTGCATAATGTTTATCCTGTAGTTTTGTTAGAATTTTGTATATCTTTGCAGATAATACTTTCTCTTTAGACCACGCATCAATTTCCCATGGTTGGTCATAATAATTAATTTTACTTTTAACTACTCTGTTGCCAAGCCAATACATACTGCGTCCTTTATAGGAGATTTGTCCTTTTACAAATTGTTTTATATGCACCATTTCATGTGCAATTGTTTGAATAAGTTGTTCCATTTCAATACCAGAATCAATTTGCATAAAGTACAATTTTTCACACAGATTATCTGTTCTAAGATACTTAGGAATACGATAAGCCATGCCAGCAGCATTTGTATCTTTTACTAAACCTTTTGTAGATTTAACAATTAAACAAAATTTACTTTTATCAATTTTCAACTCTTGAGCATAAAAAGTAATACAAGCATCAATTAATAGCTTGCGGTCACTCTTCCGCATATCTAGTATTAGTTCCAATTTATTTCCTAAATTTGGTTAAAGCCTCTTTAGCATCAGAAAAATCTGTGATATCATCCCTGAGATAAATTTCTCTCATGGCTATCATATCACGGTGTTTTTTAAATAGTTCAAGCGCATAGGTAACATCGTCATTATCCGCTTGTTCTATCCAATCTTGAAATACCGAATCGTTGGTTTTAATTAGAAACATTAGATTATCATAATCCCATTCGTTCATAATTTACGTTCTCTGTATCCTGTATGTCCTTTGGGGAATGCTTGTTGGCCAACATGACCATTAATTTTCCGAGGACTTAATTGTACTGAACCTTTAATTAAAAGGTCGATCATCATTTCAAATGCTTTCATTATGCTTCCAATTGATAAGGTTTGTTCCACTTGCCGACATTAATATGATAATAATATGCGGTATGAAAATAATCAGTTTGTGCATCCGACTCATCAAAATAATCAGCGGCAAGTAATGCTTGTTTGATTTCTTTTAATGCCTTCAGAGCAATGCCTTGATAATGGTCTTCCAACCAATATGGATTCACTTGAATATTATCACCACCAAAGTCAATCGGTCCAGATTTAATATTCACAGCAATGCTTGAATGATTATGGACACTCAAGGTAGCTTTCAACTTGTATTTTTTCAATATAGGTTTCATAGCGAAAGCAATTTTTGCTTTCTTTTCTTGATTCATATAAGCCATTATTTAATATCCTTAAAAAATTTAAAAGAGTCGGTAACAAAAATATTATCACACAAATGAATCATACTTCGACCTTTATTGTTTTCATTCCAAAACTTTTCTCTAAACTCGCAAGCATCGGAAAGTTTTTTAAAAACTGAAAGAATGATAGGGTGAGTATCACTCCGATTTTTTTTGATTACAGCAAACATTTTTATCCTTTAAAATGTATTAAGAGTAGGAGACAATTCCGAGATTAATTCCCGTTCACGTTGGTGAGCAGGTTTACGACCACGGACAATTTCGAGAACTTCATAGCGATATTCAGCATCGGTATTTGACCGAAGGAATTCACACATAGTCCAACATTTGTCCTCACGCATTGCTCGTGATACATGCTTTTGCCACCGAACTTTTACAGAACGGAGAAAAGCCTGACCTTGTGCAACGGTTAGACCAATATAAGAATCGCCAGTATCCATGCAAATAACACGATACAGGACGTGATTTCTATCGCTACGTTTTTTTCTCATCATGGATCCATTATAACAAACCCACGGTAAATGTCAAGCCCCCTGTTGCGTTAAAACAACAGTAGTACTAAAGTACTCATTTTAAACCGAAGTGGTTCTTGATATCCTGAGAGGCGCCGAAACTTGTGGTTTGCGTATTTGTACCCTTTTCGCAAATTTCAATACATTTACGGATTATTAATTCCGTGTATCTTTTGAGGTCTTCTGAATAGTCACACGACCAATCGATTTCTGCATCAAATGGTTTCCATGATACATCATCCCAAAAGATAAAGCCCGCTTGTTTAGCGAGCTCTCTCATCTCTTTACTCATTGGTTTAAAGTTTTCTCTTTTAACCATTTCTTCACTTTCAGCGATATCAGCGCTTACTAGAGCTGATATTTGTTTCTTTCTCATGCCTGTACCCATTTGAATTCATCCTTCACTTGTATAGATTCAGACCCATCATATTCATGCACGATGAATTCTGTACCAGTTTTTATTAATCTTACTTCCAAGTCAGCAACACCACCAAAATATCCAGTTGGATATTTAGCGTTGCAATAAGCCTCAATTGTTTCA
>JAURNI010000063.1 GCA_030830305.1 Alphaproteobacteria bacterium
CCATACTTTAGAATATTTAACCCCGACTTACAAAAAGAAAGGTTTGATTCTAACGAAACCTACTGTAAAAAATGGTTATTCAAGCAAAACGAAAAAATTGTGAACCATGATTTTCAAAGACAAATTGCAATGGATAGATACAAAAATTTAAAACATTAACATTAAATAATATTATTCATTATGAATAAAATAGCAATAATAGGTGCAGGTTTTGCAGGGCTTACAATAGCAAATTTATTAAAACAATATGCTCAAGTTACAGTTTTTGAAAAATCACGGGGCTCAGGGGGGCGCATGGCAACTCGCTATGCTGAATTATGGGAATTTGACCACGGTGCTCCGTTTTTTACTGCAGAAAGCCATGAATTCAAAGGGTTTTTACACCCTCTAATCGAGCAAAAGATTATTTCCAAATGGGATATTCAATTTGCAACGAAAAACTTACACGCAAATGTGTGTCCTCCTGTATTTGAAGTACAAAAAGACTACTTTGTTGGAATTAATAGAATGAATTCAATTGGGAAGTACCTTGCAAAAGATTTAAACATTAAATACGAAACAAAAATTACAAAACTGGAATATGATCGTAACAAATGGCGATTAACAGATGACCGATTGAATCAATATGAAGATTTTGATTTTGTAATTACGGCAACGCCTCCGTTGCAAGCAGCAGAAATATTACCGGAAGATTGTTCGTATATTCATAATTTAAAAAAATTTAATATGTTGCCTGCTTTTAGTATTATGCTTGGATTTAATGAAGATATTACTCAAAAACAAGAATGGAATATTGCATGTTTGAAAAATTCAAAGATTGATAAAATCATTGCCAATCACACTAAGCCTTTTAGAAAAACAAAGCCAAGTTTTGTTGTGCTTTCAACGCATGACTGGGCGAAATTCAATGTTGATAAAGACAAAAATGATATTGGAAAGGAAATAATTTCAGAGCTGGAGATTATTTTTAGCAAAAAGATAACACCTGATGTCGCTCAAGTACACCGTTGGCTTTATGCTGAAATTGAACAAACCAACAAAGCACAGCCATTTTTTATTGATACTGCATACGGTATAGTATCCTGCGGTGACTGGTGCCTTGGTGGAGGGGTGGAATCTGCATTCAAAAGCGGTTTTGAGGTTTCCTCATACATCACAGTTTAGTTTAATTCAAACTTTTTCTTAAAACTTGCGCGTAATTTACAGTCTTGTTCAATTGAACAGTGATCACATACATTTTTTTCAATCGTATTAAAATTACCAATGGTAACACGAGACCCTTTCACGGATATTCCATATTTTTGTAATTTTAATAAAGCACGGGAAAAAGTTTCTACTTCAATTCCAAGCCTTGATGCAATGCCGTTTTTTACTGTAAGGCAATGTAAAACCGTGCGGGTTTAAATTATAAACCAAACACAATTTTTGCAGGAAACAAGCAATTAGCTGTGCAGTTGACATCGTTGCCTTGTGTTCTGCTTCAATTTCTGCCATTTGGCTTCGATGCGCAATAGATGTAAGTAAATTCAAAGCTATATTGCCATACTTTTTGGTGTTTTCTTGTAACCATTTTTTAGGAAATTCAATTACTGTTGAGTTTTCAACTGCTACTGCACTGAATTGATGAGTTGTGTGTGAATCAAAAATTTCATCTCCGCAGATGGTATCTTTTGGAATTAGAATATGTAAAGTTTTTTTATCGCCATCACTGTTTGTTCTAAATATTTGAATTATACCCGAACAAACAATATAAAAACATGCCAAGGAATCACCGTGGTAAAATAAAAATTCTTTTTTATTAAGGTGGCGAATTTTTCCATCTTTTAGTAAATCGTCTTTCTCTTGTTTTTTTAAACCATTAAAAGTTGAAGAGTATTCAGCGTTTTGTTTGTAGTTAATCATAAAAGTAGCTTAACTTAACATTAAACTCTAAATTAATGCTTTTACTTTGTCAATAAATCTGCAATTAATTGATTAAAGTCAATTACAATAGAAAATTTACTTGTAGTGTATAAGCGTGATGTTGCCTTTTTGACGGCTGCACGCATGTTAATTTTTTTTAAGCTTATGTCTAGTTCTCTTATGAAGCACTTAGGTGCAAAAAAACATAACTACTGGCCTTTTGTCGGTTTCAAAAAAAACTTTGAAGATATGTTTGATAACTTCTATAATCTTTGTAATTGCAATCCTACACCCTCGGAAGGATCTGAAATGATATTAATGCCAAAAGTTAATATTTCTGAAAGTAGTAAATCTTTTGAAGTTTCAGTAGAATTACCCGGAGTTCAAAAGGAAGATATCAAAATTAGCATTCTTAATTGTGTTCTAACAATTTCTGCTGAAAAGAAATCGGAAAAAGAAGAAAAAGATAAAAATTGGCATAGAGTTGAATCTTATTACGGTACTTTCGAAAGGGAAATTCAGCTTTCTGAAAACATTAAAGAAGATTCAATTGTAGCAGATTTTAAAAACGGACTTTTAAAAATTACCGTTGAAAAGAAGAATCAAACGGAAGTTAAAAGTTCTGCCAAGCGGTTTACCATTAAGTGAATCTGAAATCTAAAATGGGGTAAGTGTTTACACTTGCTCACCATGTGGCTGTTTAATTTGATATGCCTCTAGCTACAAGATGATTTATTGTTATTTTTTTGAAAAATTATGTCTTCAACATCTTTTAAATCCCCTTCCGGGTCTGTAATTACTCACATGCCAAAACATGATTACGGTGAAGCAAAAGAAAGCAAAGGTAAGGTTTCTCATAAGAAGGATCATATATTTGTTATTCACAAGCATAGTGCGTCTCATTTACATTATGATTTCAGAATATCAATTGATGGTGTGCTTAAATCATGGGCAATTCCCAAGGAACCTTTATTGGAAACAAGTTATGAAAAAAGATTGGCTATCCAAATGCCAGGTCACCCTATTGAATATGCAAACTTTGAAGGAACAATTCCAAAAGGAGAATACGGAGCAGGAACAGTTGAAATTTGGGATAATGGTACTTTTGAAAATATTACTCCAAATAAAAGCATTAAGGAAGCTTTTGAAAATGGACATATAAGCCTTAATTTACATGGTAAAAAACTACAAGGTCAGTATTCGTTTACATTTTTTAAAACAGAAGGGAAAAATCGAGAATGGTTGTTTATTAAAAACAAGCCAAATACTTAAAAATGCTGAAATAGTATAATACAAAAATGCAAAATAAGCCATTACTTTGGTATAATAAAATTAAGTTTCCAACTGCTGATGACAACAAATATACTCGTGGGCATGCCGTAATTTTAGGTGGTACTGATGGAAAATTGGGGGCAGCAAAATTGGCGTCTCTTGCTGCGTTAAGATCCGGTGCCGGTCTTGTTACAATTTGTTGTAGTACTGAAGCTTTTATTCCTTATCAAGCATGGGCATCTTCAGTGATGATTCATAAAACCGATACAGTAAAAGAGTTTTTGGATTTCATTAAAGATGAACGAGTAAAAGCAATTCTTGTAGGCCCCGGTTGTGGCGTTAATGAAATAACAAAACTCATTGTACTTGAGGTACTAAAGCTCAAAAAACCATGCATTTTAGATGCAGATGCTATTACCGTTTTTCAGCACAATCCAAAAGAGTTATTTGATAACACTCATCATAATGTAGTTCTTACATCGCATACAGGTGAGTTTGGCAGAGTATTTGACATTAACAAAACCGATAGAATAAAATCGATGACAGATGCAGCTAAAAAAGCTGGTTGTATTGTTTTGCTTAAAGGTGGTGAAACTATAATTGCATCGTTAGATGGTAAAGTTGTTGTTAATAACAATGCACCGCCTTGCCTTGCAACTGCTGGTTCCGGAGATGTTCTTTCCGGTGTTATTACAGGGCTGGTGGCAAACGGTGTTTTAGCATTTGACGCAACATGCATAGCAGCATGGGTTCATGGAAAAGCAGGTAAAATGTGTGGAACCGGAATGGTTTCTGAAGATTTGATTGTAATAATAAAAGATATAATGAAAAATCTTCAGCATTATGGAGTGTAACTCAGGTAAGATAAAAGTTGATTTTACTGGGCGTTAAACTGAATTCACCGGCAATAATTTCACAGCGAAACAATATCCTACCCGGCAAAAAACTCCGCCAAAGAATTAAGGGCTTTTTTGCAATCCTCAAGGGAAACTTCATGCACGGAATTGATACAAATGGTTTTTCCTGCCGTGAACCCGATTTGTGTGTAAATAATGTTGTTTTCAATTGCGTTATTTATGAAATCAATACTTCTTCCTTTTGAAACGGTACAAATGTAGCGGGCGTTGTCTTCATTGAATAGCATGGTTGTGAGTTCAGATCCTTGAATATGATGTAGATTTATGTTTGCTCCAACACCACCTTTTACACACATTTTGGCAATGGCTGTAAGAA
The DNA here is from genome assembly GCA_030830305.1 of Alphaproteobacteria bacterium. GTDB lineage: Bacteria > Pseudomonadota > Alphaproteobacteria > Rickettsiales > Deianiraeaceae > CAJQOT01. The sequence goes on from JAURNI010000063.1 coordinate 4,408, forward strand.
ATCCTCCGTGGGAAATATCTCCACAAGAAGATAGCACCCTTTTATCAATTACTTTTTGCAGAAATTCACCTGTTTGTTTTTCAAGGTCAAGGTCAACTCTTGGAATTGCACCACTACAAACGCCTTCACAAACTTCGGCATAAGTTGTGTTTGTTAGGTGCGAGCCTAAATCTCCAATCAGGAAAATATGTTCTTCCTCATTTGAAATAGTGTTTGGTATGGCTTTTGTGTAGTCTTTCATAATTCCCACCATACCAATTGTTGGTGTTGGGTTAATTGATTTACCGTCGGTTTCATTATAAAGCGAAACATTTCCTGAAATTACCGGAGCGTTTAACGCTTTTGCAGCCTTGGAAATTCCTTCAATTGCACCTTTAATTTGCCCCATAATTTCAGGGTTTGTAGGGTTACCGAAGTTCAAGCAGTTTGTCAACGCTGAAGGCGTTCCACCTGTGGCACAAATATTGCGATAGCTTTCCACCACCGCATGAATAGCACCCTCAATAGGGTTTGATTTCACAAATTTTGGCGTACATGTACTTGAAATTACCAACGCCTTTTGAGTTGTGTATTTTACTTCTTTTGAGTTTGCATCATGCAAAAAATTTAATGCCCCGCAACCTTTTTTGGAAAGCATAATTTGGGAAAGCATAAAGTTTTTGTTTTCCTCTTCTTGTTCTACAACTTCGTATTCTTTTCCATAACGAACAACGCCGGCTTGGTTTCCACATGCAAGGAATGCTCTGTTTTGAACTCCGCTGTCGTATTTTTCATAAATAAAATTCTTGCTTGCAATGTTTGATGAAGAAAGAATTTTTAACAACGAAGAAATAATTTCACTTTCTTTAATTTTTGGGGTTTTAATTTTGGTTTCGCTATCAATTTTAAGTATTGATGGACGGTCATACAATGGGGAATTGCTTGTAACGGGTTCAATTGGCATATCACAAACAACTTTACCGTTTTCTTTAAGAATGAGGTGTTTTGTATCGGTAATTTTACCGATTATCGCAAAATCAAGCCCCCATTTTTCAAAAATTTTACGGGCTTCCTCTTCCTTGCCTTGCTTAATAACTATCAGCATGCGTTCTTGGCTTTCCGAAAGCATAATTTCGTAAGCATTCATGCCGGTTGCTCGTTTTGGAATGGAATCAAGGTTGAGTTCAATCCCTGTGTTTCCTTTTTCCGCCATTTCAACGGAAGAACATGTCAACCCTGCGGCACCCATATCTTGAATTGCAAGAACGCAATCGGTTTGCATAAGTTCAAGGCAAGCTTCTATTAAAAGTTTTTCAACGAAAGGGTCTCCAACTTGCACGGTAGATTTTTCCGTTTTGTCTTCACTTGAAAAGGAATCTGATGACATTGAAGCCCCACCAACACCGTCTCTACCTGTTTTATTTCCAACATAAATTACATTTGCACCAACAAACGATGCCGCTGAATAAAAGATTTTATCCTTTTTTGCAACACCAACTGCCATTGCATTAACAAGAATATTTCCGTTGTACGATTCATCAAATATGCATTCACCTGTAACCATTGGAACTCCAACGCAATTGCCGTAGAACGAAATTCCGCTTGTTACACCTTTTACCAAGCGTTTTGTGTATTTGTTGTGAAGTGCTCCAAACCTTAGTGAATTCACATTTGCAATTGGGCGTGCACCCATGGTGAAGACATCTCTTAAAATTCCGCCCACACCCGTTGCCGCACCGGAAAACGGTTCAATAAATGAAGGGTGGTTGTGGCTTTCCATTTTGAAAATAATGGCGTCATCGTCAAGCCCATCAATAATTCCTGCGTTTTCACCTGGGCCGCAAATTACTTGTTCTCCTTTTGTGTGCATGTTTTTTAAGTGAAGGCGAGTTGTTTTATACGAACAATGTTCGCTCCACATTGCAGAAAAAATACCAAGCTCTACAAGGTTTGCTTCCCTTCCAAGAATTTCTTTAATTTTTGCGTAGTCTTCTTCTGTTAATTTATGAGCCTTCAAAAGCCCTTCTGTAATTTTAACTTCGTACATTTATAGTGTAATTTTTTAACAAAAAAACATTAAAAATTAGTTGCGAAAATGTCAAATAAATGTTTTTATAAAAGCTTTGCGTTGCCAATTTTGCCATTATTTGAAATCTGCGACCATCCTAAATCGTCTGCTAAACATTCCTTGCGATGAGTTGCAATAAAAATTTGTGTTTCTTCTGAAATTTCTTTTAAAATTTTATAAAATTCCCAAATTATTTCATCGTCCATTGAGGCATCAAATTCATCAAGAATTAAAACATCCGGTTTCTTTTGTGCATTTTTAATTAACCATAAAATAAAAGCTGTTTTTTCACCAGTTGAGATATCGGTAAGTGATAAACCCACACCATTATTGGTTATAAAATATAGTACACCACTTTTAACTACTGCTTCGTTTAGACTTATTTTTAATTTTAGCTTTTTTAAAAAAGCATTACAATCTTTTAGTAAAGCCTCGTCTGCTTGTAAATTAAGCATTGTTTTATATTCTTCTTCAAACTGCCTTGTTTCCGGTGGACGCATATTTTTTTTGGCATAATGCTTTATTTCAATATAATTTTTAAAATTATGAATTGATGTAAGTAGTGCTTTAATGTTGTGAGTACGATTGTATTTCGCATATATATATTCAAGAAGCGTTGTTTTGCCGCCACCATTGTTAGATGTTAACACATTTAAACCAGAGTATGGACTCCATACTTGATTTGGAAGCGTTTTATGATTTTGAACAACAACTTCTTTTATTGTATTTGCCATAAAATTGAAAGATCGATACGATTGAATTTTAATTTACAAAAAAGTCAAGAATTTTTCTCAAGTAACCTTGTTGACGAATTCTATCATAAATTCAATAATCCTCCAAATTTTAATATCGTATCCCAAATAACCAAGACACACAAACAAAATAATAATTGTACCAACAATTCTACGGTGAACTGTCTTTAACTTTATTTCTTTGTTGGATTTCATCACATTCTTAACTGCTTTGATTCTTTTATTAATGTTTCTTTTAGTGGAAAAAATTTTAAAATCCGGTTTTTGGGTTAAACTTAATGCAAGTGCAACATTCTCCCCTCCAACAATTTCTGCAGTTTTTGTATCAAGTTTAATTTTACTGTTTCTATGTAAAATTTTCATTACAATGGAATATACAAGCATTAAAAAATTATTAACAAAAGATAGCGTTTTTTCAATAAAAACATTGAGCAGTCTCAATATTCTGGCAAATGGTTCTCCTATTAACGGAATTAATGCTGTAATAGCACAAAGTAATTTAAAAAATAAAGAAATTAAACTCTTGGTTGTTCCGGTAATTTTATTATTGATTCTAAGAATTGCTTGTGGGAAATAATCACCTCTTGTTAATGAAATTGCTTCCCTAACAATAATTGCTTTTATAACTTCCTGAAACTCTTCATCGTTTTCGGTTCTAAGGCGAACAGCATCAAGTAAGCCTGTTGTCAAACACACCATTCCTCTTCCCATTGAAGCAATAATGTATGATTTTACCTCTGAATTTGATGATACCATCAGTTTAATGTTTTGTATGTGTAAAGTTTTTTTTATTTCCTCAAATGGTTTTTTCAGGAGTCTTCCGTAACGAAGGCTTAGTTTGTAATGTTTTACTTTTAGTCTTTCTTTTAGTACGGAAAATCCGAATATAATATCCAAAATGATATAAACACAAAATAAGAAGCTGATAAAAAAGAAAATTACTTTTATTAAAAATAGAATTTTTATGAAATAACCCATGGTAATGCCGTCATATGTAAATAATGCAGTGAGTAAAACAAACGGCAAAATAGAAAAACACAAATTTACTACAACTATGAAAAATAAAAGAATGTTTGGTATCATTTTGTATAGTGCTAATTTAATATGAAAATATGCCATACTAAACTTTTTTTAATTTTGCAAATCTTTAATTTATGCAAGTTGTAAGTAAAAAAATCTTGCAATTTCTAAATTAATGTATTACCATTAACGTATGGCTTTATGCAAAAGATAAAAATTAAAGGTATGGCACGAACAATTGTTGATGTTGTTTCATTACAAAACCGGGAGGAAATGAAGAAAAACAAGTATGGTGTGCAATATTCATACAACACAATTGACATGTTATATGCAATTGTTGTTCAGTGTAGAGATAATCCGGCATTAAAACAACATGAAAATCGCCTCATAGCATGGCATGAAGAGCTTAACAAAATCAAAAAAGGCGGCGGTAAGAATGAAAAAGATAAGAATGAAAAAGATCCGCAGAAAATTATTGACTACTTTCGCACAAAACATACGGAGGCAGGAAATGTGCCGATTCAATTCAATCTTGATGATATCAAATTAAAGTATCCCCATTTTTCTGAGCAAGAAATTGAAAGAATTATTGAATTTCAAGATGCATGGGGTAAATTTTTAGAACATATAAACAATGCAAATAATCTAAGAAAAGAACCAAATAACTGGCAAAGAATTCTTGGACTGATTGGTGTATTTGTCGGAACGGCAATATCAGCTTCCGGTGCAATGTGGAGCTATTCTGTAGATGTTGCAAAACCGGTAACTGCTGGAAATGTTGGAGGCGGAACAACAACGGACCCAACAGCAGTAAAACCCACAAACACTGATATATCCACCGGAGATTCACAAGTTGGAAGGGGAGGATCTTCCGAATCTGCAATGCAACAAAATAATGTTAGTTATAATGCAAATGAAACGCCTGATACTACCGGAGCATCTGGAACGGGGACAGCCCCAGATGCAAGCAGCGGGGCTTCGGCAAACACGGGTGGTGGTCATGAATTCATCGGGCAGCAACAGTTGCTTTTGATTATCGGTATCGTAATTGTAGTTATTATTCCTCTAATTTGTTGGTATCCTGAAATGCAAAAACAAAATGAAGATGAAAATTTAGATGTTGAACCCCTTCAAACACCAAAAGAAATACAGGATAAAATAAATAAACTTTTAACAACGGTAAAATCGAAAATTGATATTGGTAATCTTATAGATGAGCATAAGCAAAATCTGACTGAGATTGATTGTGACGATATTCGTTCTGTACATTCAACCAGAGAAAAGGGAATTGATAGCAAACTAGGATTTTAACATGAATATTCTCATTATATCGCTTTCAAAAATTAGTAAAGCATTTTTGAAGAATTTACCAAAAAACTTTGAAGGCACAATTGATGTATTTTCCCCAAATTCAACAATTGAAGGTTTTAGGTGTTTTAATTATTATAAAAATCTTAGTAAAGAATATGATTATGTTTTTCTTGGGTGTAAGCCGCAACATATTCAAGATGTCGCAGAAAATTTGCCAAAAACATGTTATAACAAAGGTACAATCTTTATTTCCGTTCTGGCGGGCATAACAATTGGTAAAATTACAAAACTTTTTGGCGTGGAAAAAATAATTAGAGTAATGCCAAGCCTTGCTTTTGAATTTGGTGACAGCTACCTTGGAATGTTTGCGAAAAATTGCACGAATGAAGAAGTTCAGTTTGTGTGTGAAATGTTTAAACCAAATACCGTCATTCAATGCAAAAACGAGCAGGAAATTGACGAATTTACGGCACTGTATGGTTCCGGTATTGGGTTTATTTTTGAAGTAATGGACGCTTTTTTTGAAAGCTCAAAAACTTTTCTTGAGGAAACCTCCAAAAGGGAAATTATTGTGAACCTTTTGCAAAATGCGGCGTTGTATATGAAAGAAAATAAAGATATTTCATTTATGGAGGCGGTGAATAATGTTGCGTCAAAAGGTGGAACGACAGAGGCCGGTTTGAATGAGTTTAAAAAAAATAATCAATTGAAGGAAATCATTAATAATGCAATGCAGGCTGCTCTTAAAAGAGCAAGGGAAATTGCTAAGTCTTAATCAGGAAAAATTCTTGAATTTTTAATTTTTAGCCTTATAGCATACCTATGAATTTTTAGGTTACTATGCCAAATATTAAGGTGGGTTCGAAAGAATATACTTATATTGATATCAATCAAATTGCAAAAGACCAAAGTGTCGATATTTCACGCATGCCGTTTTCAATTAAAATTCTGCTTGAAAATGTTGCAAGAAATTCAACAAAAGATGACATTTCCAAAGTTCTTGCGTGGGTAAAAAATAAAGGAAAAGAACCTGCAGAAATTCAATATTTACCCTATCGTGTGTTAATGCAAGATTTCACCGGCGTTCCTGCAATTGTAGATTTAGCCGCTATGAGAGACATAACCAAATCTCTTGGTGGTGATATTAAAAAAATTAACCCTATTGCACTGGTACATTTGGTTATTGACCACTCGGTTCAAGTGGATTCTTACGGAAGTTCAAGTTCAAATAAAGAAAATACCGATTTAGAAATTCAAAGGAATAAAGAAAGGTATGAATTTCTTAAGTGGGGGCAGAAATCTTTTAATAATCTTTATGTTGTACCACCGGGAACGGGTATTTGTCATCAAATAAACCTTGAATACATTGCTTCTGTTGTTGCTGAAAAAGATGGAGTTTTGTTTTTTGATACGGTTGTTGGAACGGATTCCCATACAACGATGGTTAACGGGCTTGGAGTTCTTGGTTGGGGAGTTGGCGGAATTGAAGCAGAAAGCGTTATGCTTGGGCAGTCTGTGAGTTTGCTTGTTCCGGAGGTTATCGGTTTTAAACTTGAAGGTCAACTTCATGAGGGTATTACAGCAACGGATTTAATCCTTACAATCACCCAAATGCTTCGTAAAAAAGGTGTTGTTGGTAAATTTGTGGAATTTTACGGTGAAGGGCTTAAATGTTTGTCGTCGGAGGATCGTGCAACAATTGCAAATATGGCACCCGAATACGGTGCAACTTGTGGAATTTTTCCGATTGATCAAAAAACTTTGGATTATCTATTTTTAACGGGTCGCTCACTGGAACAAATTGAAAAAGTAAAGGAATATGCTAAAGTACAAGGTGCGTTTGGAAGTGCAAGTGAAGCAGAATATACGGATACCATCGTTCTTGATATTTCCTCCGTTAAACCTTGTGTAGCAGGGCCAAAACGCCCACAAGACAAGCTAACCCTGGATATTGTTGCAAAAAATTTTGAAGAATTGTCGGTATCCGCAAACAATGGCATTATTTTAAACAATGAAGATTTCTACTGCCGTCCGTTTAAAATGGAAGATGTAGATCTTCTGCACGAGGTTCATGAAGATAAAAAAGTTATTGAATTATTTGGTGAAATTTCACTGGATAGAACAAAGGAATGGCTTGAGGTTGTGGTGAAACATCAGGAAAAATACGGGTACTCGCAATGGGCAGTTTTTGATTCAAAAACACACGCGTTTATGGGAAAAGCGGGAATTCTTAATATTTCAAATGATGGCAGAGAAGCACCGTCTAACAATGAAAATTATGCGGGGCAAGTTGAAGTTTCGTGTTTCTTATTTGAAGAATTTGTTTCATCACAACAAAAAGTGTTTTTAGGAATTGCAAATTGGGCGTTTGAAAACCTTTCAAAAGAAGAAGTAAAGGCATTTATTCGTAAGGCAGAAATTCAAAAAATTGAGGATTGTCTTGCAATTGGTTTTAAAAAAATACATGATTTTAACCATATTATTGAGTTTGCTTTGGAAAATAACCAAAAAGAACAAAAATTACAAGACGGTTCCATCGTGATTGCAGCTATAACATCTTGCACGAATACATCGAATCCGTCTGTTCTGATTGCAGCTGGGCTTCTTGCTAAAAAAGCGGTAGAAATGGGTTTGAAGGTTCCGTCTTTTGTAAAGACTTCTCTTGCGCCGGGGTCTCGTGTTGCTGAAGAATACTTGCAAAAATCCGGTTTGCAAACTTATTTGGATAAACTCGGTTTTAATGTTGTCGGGTTTGGCTGCACAACATGTATTGGTAATTCAGGGCCTTTAAAACCTGAATTCGAGAAAGAAATTACCGGGAAAAACCTTACTGTTGCTGCAGTTCTTTCCGGAAACAGAAACTTTGAAGGCAGAATACATGCGCTTGTTAAGGCGAATTATTTGGCGTCCCCTCCCCTTGTGGTTGCTTATGCTCTTTTGGGAAATGTAAAATCAGATATCCTTTCAAAACCTCTTGGAAAAAGCACTAATGGCAAAGAGGTTTTCTTAAAAGACATTTGGCCAACAAACGCTGAAATTCATGAGATATTAAAACAATTTGTTACCCGTTCTGTTTTTGAGGAAAAATACAAAAACATTTACGAAGGCACAAAAGAATGGCAAGAAATTAAGGTTACTCATAGCGATACCTACCACTGGAAAGACGGCTCAACTTATATTGAAAACCCTCCATATTTTGAAGGTATGCAAAAAGAAAGCATAAGTAAAATTGATGATATTCTTGATGCAAAACCGTTATTAATTTTAGGAGATTCCATTACAACGGACCACATCTCTCCTGCCGGAGATATTTCGAAGAAGTCTCCTGCAGCAAAGTTTTTGCGTGAAAGCGGAGTTGAAGAAAAAGATTTTAACTCATACGGCGCAAGACGTGGTTCAAATTCTGTAATGACCAGAGGTACTTTTGCAAACATACGCATTAAAAATGAAATGCTTGACGGCGTTGAGGGTGGTTACACAAAAGATTTCGCAAGCAACGAAATTCTTTCGGTTTATGATATGGCAATGCAAAACAAAGGAAACGGTGTTTCAATGGTTGTTATTGCAGGAAAGGAATACGGTACAGGTTCTTCAAGAGACTGGGCCGCAAAAGGTACATTTTTACTTGGAGTTAAAGCCGTTATTGCAGAATCTTTTGAAAGAATTCACCGTTCAAATTTGATTGGAATGGGCGTTATACCTTTTGAGTTTATCGATGAAACAAGAAAAACATTAAATTTAAAAGGAAATGAAAAGATTTCAATCAAAGGTTTGCAGAATTTAACTCCAATGCAAAAAGTTAAGGCAATAATTGAGTTTGAAAACGGTACAAATAAGGAAATTACTCTTATAGCGCGCGTGGACACGAACCCTGAACTTAAGTATATAAAAAATGGCGGAATTATGCAGTACGTTATTAGAAATACAGTATTTAACAATGGGCAATCATGCCACCAAAAAAACAATAATTGCCAAAACCAATCATGTTCTTATGCAATAACAAAATTCTTACACAAAACTTTTGCATTCATCAAAAAGCTATTTACTTGTGATAAAGAACAATGCTGTAATAATAAAACACCATGCAAAAAATAAAAAACGCCTCACCCCTAGACACTCCGACCCCTCTCCGCCTTCGCTTACGCTTCGGTCGGGGTCTGCGGTCTGCGGGGCTCGGCTTAATTAACTCCATACAAAATGGATAAAAAACAATTAATGCAAATGTGCATAAATATTGCACAACAAAATTTTGGAAGAACGGGTAAAAACCCTTCTGTCGGTGCTTTAATTCTTAAAGACGGACTAATTGCAACCGGGGTTACATCATGTGGTGGAATGCCGCACGCCGAAGTTAATGCAATTAATAATGCAAAAAACTTGGGAATTGATTGTAACGATGCAAAAATGTTTGTAACTTTGGAACCATGTGCCCATTTTGGAAAAACACCACCATGCGTTGACGCAATAATTCAAGCCGGAATTTCCCACATTGTTATTGGTGTTAAAGATCCGGACTCACGCGTAAACGGTAAAGGTATTGAAAAATTACAAAATGCCGGAATTAAAGTAGAAATGCTGGAACTTCCACAAATATATGGATTATATAAAGCATATTTTGTTTTTAAAACACAACAAAGACCGTTTGTGACACTAAAAATTGCATCATCACTTGACGGTAAAGTTGCTCTTGCAAATGGTGAAAGTAAATGGATAACATCGGAAAATGCAAGACAATATACAAATTTCTTGCGAAGCAGATTTAACGGAATTCTTGTTGGAGCAAATACGATAAAAAATGATAAACCAACATTAAATTGTAGAATTAACGGCCTTGAAGAATTCAGCCCGAAGAGGTTTGTGGTTTCGAAAAACCAATTTGAAGGATACCACAATGTTTACGGTTTAATAAAAGAAATTCTTGAAGATTTATACAAAAATGATATACAATCTCTTCTTGTTGAAGGTGGATCAAATTTAATTACACAATTTATTAAAGATGATTTATTCGATGAGTTAATTCTGGTTCAAGCTCCTATTTTCATAGGAAACGACGGCAAGAATTGCATCGACGATTTGAATCTTAATGAAATTCCACGCATCGGGTTAAATGTGATATCTCAAAAAATTGTTGACGGTAATGTTTTTACACAATTTACAAAAAAAGTATGTCCACAGTTTTAATTACAGGTGCCGCAAAAAGAATTGGCCTTGCAATGGCGGAGTTTTTTGCATCAGTTGGATATAATGTTGCCATGCATTGCAATAAATCTGAAGAAAAGGCTAAAATTGAAGCGGAAAGGATATCAAAAAAATTCAAAACAAAATGTGCTGTATTCACATGCGACCTTTCAAAGCCGGAATTAATACCGGAATTTTTTCAGAATATCTTAAATGAATTTAAACAGGTTGATGTTTTAATAAATAACGCTTCAATTTTTGAGACATCTTCAATTTTTGATATTTCTTATCATAAAATACTTGAAAATTTTAATATTCATTTTTTTGCTCCCGTGTTTCTTTCTCAAGTTTTTGCAAAGCAAGAAACTCTAGAAAACGGATTAATAATTAATATGCTTGATAAAAACATCACAAGAACGCAAACAAAATACTTCGGATATCTACAATCAAAAAAAGCTCTTGCTGAATTAACGAAATATCTGGCAATAATACTTGCTCCAAAAATTAGAGTCAACGCAATTTCTCCCGGTTTTATTATTGAAGAAGAAGGGACAATTCCAAATGAAACATATATTACAAAAAAACTGAAATCCATACCGTTACAAAAACAAGGCAGCGTTGAAGATATAATAAAAGCAGTGAATTACCTTTTAAATGCAAGTTATACAAACGGGCAAAATCTATTTATTGATGGCGGCTCCTTTCTAACCACGCCTCACCCCTAGACGCTCCGACCCCTCTCCGCCTTCGCTTACACTCCGGTCGGGGTCTGCGGTCTACGGGGCTCGTCTAATAATAATGATAACTTTTATCAAAAAGTGCTTGACAATTTATTTCTTGATTTTTAGTAATGATTATCATTGTTTGTATCAATAAATGTCCAGCTCCACTTTTCCAATAAAGGGTTTTATTTTGGCAACGGTTTTTGTGTCAGCACCGTTATTCGTTTATGCGGAAGAAGAGTCAAAGAAAAAAGAAAAATATGATACAGTCCGCGTTGTTGCAACCAAAGAAAGTAATGTTCCGGTTAATTTTACATCGTCGGCACAAACAATTTCACAGGAATACTTAAAAGAAAAACAGTATACAGATGTTGGAAGAATATTAACGGCAGTACCTGGGGTAAATTTTCGAAATGAAGATGGCTTTGGGCTTCGTCCAAATATTGGTATTCGTGCATCAAGGCTTGATAGATCTGGTGATATTACACTGCTAGAAGACGGTACTCTTATTGCTCCTGCACCTTATGCTGCACCGGCAGCTTATTACTTTCCCGATGTCCTAAGAATGTCTGAATTTGAAGTATACAAAGGTGGTTCATCGGTTCAATATGGCCCAAGAACAACTTCCGGTATTTTAAACATGGTAACACAACCTATTGATGGTAAAAGCCAAGTAACAGCATCACTTGGTTCGTTTAATGAAAGAATTGTTAATGCAAAAATTAGTCAAAAAGGAGAAAACGCAGGTTTTGTGTTCACAACTGCACAAAGAGCATCGGACGGTTTCCGTTCAATTGAAAAAACAAACAAGAAAGCCGGATATGAACAAGAGGATTACATGCTAAAGATGTCTTTTAACACAGATAAAGACGCAACTGTTTACCAACAGTTTGATATCAAACTTGCAGCACAAAATCATGATTCAGATCAGTCGTATCTTGGTTTGACAAGAGAAGATTTTTCCATTAACCCGAATCGTCAATATGCTGCATCGCAGATGGATCACATACAAGCAAAACATAGGCAAGCAGAAATTAAGCATACTCTTCAAGTTTCAGATTTTTCCATGGCAACAAAGGCTTATCGCCACACATTTGATAGAAGTTGGTATAAACTTGATAAAGTAAATGGTACAAATATTGGAGATATCCTTGACGACCCAACAACTTATGCAGCGGCATACAATTATATTACAGGAACAACAAATTCAACAGGTGGAAAACTTTCAGTGAAAGACAACGCCAGAAGTTATGTTTCAGAGGGAATTCAAGTTGATACATCTTATAAAATTAAGGGATACAGCATAGGACACAATGTACAATCAGGTATAAGGTTACATTCAGATTCCGAAGACCGTTTTCAAGCAACCGATAAATACGACATTACAAATGGCAGAATGTCTTTGACAACAGCAGGAGTTTATGGTTCTTCTGCAAGCGATAATAGAAAAGGTTCGGCAACAGCGGTGTCATTATATACAAAAGACACAATTACCATGGGAGATTTCACAATTGTACCTGGCGTAAGGTACGAGGATATCACAATGAGGGACCAAAGGTGGTCGGATTCCGCAAGAACAACACGCACAACAAACAAAAAAACGGGTACAACTGCATTCCTGCCAAGTCTTTCAGGAAGTTATTTATTGAATGAGAAATCGGCGGTGTTTGTTGGTGTACACGAAGGATTTGCTCCGCCAGCACCAAGTTCAGATGCAGACAATGAATCGTCAATTAATTATGAATTAGGTTATCGTTTTAATTCAAAAGAAAACAAGGTGTTTTTTGAGGTAGCATCTTATTTTAATAATTACAAAAATCTCCTTGGAACAGATACAGCATCTTCGGGCGGTGCAGGCACAGGTGCGCAATATAATGGTGGTTCTGTTCACGCTTACGGTATTGAAATGATTACAGGAAAAACATTTGAAGTAGATGCAGTATCATTTCCGGTTACTCTTGCATATACTTACACGGACGCACAATTCAACAGCACATTTACACAAAATGGCATTGAAGAATGGGGTAATGTTACAAAGGGTGATAGACTTCCATACATTGCAAAACATCAATTCACTCTAAACACCGGCGTGAAATATAACAAAATAAACTTCAACATATTAAGCAGGTTTGTTGGAAAATCTTACGCCGATGCGCAAAGCATTAATAAAATCCCTTCTTATATGATTTTTGACGCAATTGCAGGATACAAACTTAATAAAAATATAACAACTTTTATTGCTATAGATAATATTACAAACAGGAAATACCTTGTTGCATACAATCCGGACGGTCTTCGCGGCGGTAAACCAAGAACCATTAAAATTGGAGGAACATATAACTTCTAATAACGCCTCGCCCCTAGACGCTTCAATCCCTCTTCGCCTTCGCTTATGCTTCGGTCGGGATTTGCGGTCTACGGGGCTCGTCTCCTGCCCCATTTCAAATAATAATACTTGATTTACCTCCGTTTTTGTGGTATTCTTAAATAAAAGTTAGATTAATAAACTAATGAATCATTTAACAAAAAATGATGATTTGCCGAAAGCATTGCTTAAAAAGCATGAAAGGAAATTTTTTGGTTTGCTATCACGCTATGGATTCGGTCTTCAAAGTTACGAATATTATCTCTTACACCAAGAACCGTTTTTCAATATCGATAATCATACAATAGAAGGCAAAAACCCATGGACATGGATGATTGAAAATCGCATTCGTGGAAATAGATTTGATGATTGTATTAAGCATGAAATTAAAAATAACCGCATACTAAAGTTTGATGATGATATTCTCAAGGTTTTAACTGAATCTTTTGAAAGAGATTTACAAGGAGCACAATATTTAGGCGGTAAAAAAAGTGAGGAAGTGCTTTCTAGATACTCAAAATACTGCATGGGAATTATGCCAGGCATTCTTGATAGATGATTCAAAATATCTGAAACATATCACAAGTGAAGATGCTACACTTCTTGTTAGCACTCTTTTTCCTGTGATTTTAAATGAAGAAGATAAAAGAGTTTAATTTACATTTAATGTAATGAACAAATTGGAAGCAAATTTGCAAGAATTACAAAAACAGGAAGAGTTAAAAAAGGAAGAAGAGCAAATAAAAATAAATACAGAAAAGTTTCAAAATGTATTGACAGGACTGCGTAATAATAATCAATATTTAAGGCGTCTAACAAGATTGGATATTAAAAATCTTTTTAATACTGCAGAAAATAAACATGGTTATACGGAATCGTCGTTAATTCATGATAACTCTAGAAAATCAAAGTTAATGCAATACTTTTCTACAGAATTTCAAAATGAATGTGAAAAACAAGGGCTTTTTACTTTAAATTCAGAACCTGAAGCAGATAAAACAATTGCCATGAGAACAAAATGGGTAAATACATTTGCAAAGAACAATAAAATCAAAATTGATGAAATGCTAAGAAAAGCCGGTTGGGTAAGATAAATCTTGAAAAAATAAAATCTTGTTTTCAGAAATAGGAAAAACAAATGAATAAGCTTGATAGAATTTTTATAAACCAAATACCGGTAATTTTGGCGCCGATGTCTGGTGTTACTGACATGCCGTTTCGTAAAATTGCGGAAAGCTTCGGTTGTTGTTATACAATTTCAGAAATGATAGCCTCCCGTGCAATGATTCTAGAAACACGGCAGTCTATGCAAAAACTTCAGCATTCACCAAGTGAAACAACAACGCATGCAGTTCAGCTTGCAGGGTGTGAACCGGAAATTATGGCTGAAGCGGCAAAACTTAATGAAGATTTAGGTGCAGATGTTATTGATATCAACTTTGGTTGCCCTGTAAAAAAGGTTGTTAATGGTCATGCAGGTTCTGCAATGATGAAAACCCCCGAACTTGCGATCGCAATTGTAAAAGCAACGGTAAACGCGGTAAAAATTCCGGTAACGGTAAAAACACGCATGGGGTGGGATTCACAAAGCCTTAATGCACCGGAATTATGTAAGGCTTTTGAAGAAGTTGGTGCAAAAATGATAACAATTCACGGAAGAACAAGGAGTCAAATGTACGAAGGAAAAGCAGACTGGGAATTTATTAAAAAAGTAAAAAATGCAGTTAAAATTCCGGTAATTTCAAACGGAGATATCAAAACATATGATAACGCGATGGAAGCATTAAAAAAAGGAACGACGGACGGAGTGATGATTGGCAGGGGTACTTATGGGAAACCTTGGATAATTCACGAAGTACAGTCTCAAATTAATGGAATAAAACCGGTGAATATTCCGTCAACTAAAAAGGAAATTGGTGAAGTTGCGTTGTGGCATTTAAGTGAAATGCTTGAATTTTATAATGAGCATGTGTGTTGTAATCTTGCAAAAAAACAGATGTCTTGGTATAGTTCAAATATGGAAGGTTCGTCGAATTTTCGTGCAAAGCTTAATGTAAGTCATTCTACAAAAGAAATACAAACACTTGTTAAGGAGTTTTTTAGTGAATTATTGTAATTCAAGCATTCTATCATTTAAAATTCTCCTTGACACTACGCCAGTGCGTCAAGCATCTTGAAAAGAAAAATTCTCCTTGACAAAACTGCTTTTACACAAAATTTTATTTTATAATATTGAAGTTTAATAATGTAATTATGGCAAAATATTCAAAACTAATTCCAGATGGTGCCGTCGTTGAGTTATATAAAACAATGTACCTTGCAAGAAGGTTTGAAGAAAAGGCAGGGCAAATGTATGGAATGGGTAAAATTGCGGGTTTTTGCCACCTTTATATTGGTCAAGAAGCGGTTGTTGCGGGTGTTTATTCTGCAATTGAAAAGACAGATCAAGTAATTACAAGCTACAGAGACCACGCCCACGCAATATTTGCAGGAACGGATCCTAAATACATTATGGCGGAATTATTCGGAAAAGAAACGGGGGTGTCTCGCGGAAAAGGTGGATCAATGCATATTTTTGACTTAAAAAACAACTTTTTTGGTGGCCATGGTATTGTTGGAGCTCAAGTACCAATTGGTGCAGGGCTTGCATTTGCGAATAAATATAAAAAAAATAAAAGCCTTTCCGTTACATTTTTTGGGGACGGTGCCTTGCATCAAGGGCAAGTTTATGAAACATTTAACATGGCAAGTTTATGGAAACTTCCTGCAATTTTTATTGTGGAAAACAACGAATACGCAATGGGTACTTCTGTTGCAAGAGCATCTTCCATTGCAGATCTCCACAAAAGAGGAGACGCCTTCAACATTAAAAACGCAAAAGTTGACGGAATGGACGTGTTTGCAGTAAAACAAGCAATGGACGAAGCAGTGAAATATGTTCGCGAAGGAAATGGTCCATACTTTTTAGAAGTTAAAACTTATAGATACCGCGGGCATTCAATGTCTGACCCTGCAACATACAGAACCAAAGAAGAACTTAACGATATGAAAGACAATAAAGATCCGGTTGTGAATCTACAAAAGTATATTGTTAATGAAAAAATTGCAACCACAGAACAACTTGATAAAATCCATAAAGATGTCAACAACCAAATTAAAGATGTCATAGATTTTTGCGAAAACTCAAACGAACCTTCACCTGAAGAACTCTACACAGATGTATATAAATAAAATATGCAAACTCGCAAAATTACACTTTCGCAAAAACAAATCGTATTTCTTTGCTTGGTATTTTTTTTAAGATTCATTTGTCTTCCGTTTTTTTTGTTTACGGTTTGCCATCGTTTAATTGTTAAACCTTTTGAAGGAAGGTATTTTTTTAAAAAAATAACATTTTTTTCAGTTGTCACAACAGGAGGAACCGGCGGTCACTTATTCCCGGCCGTTAGATTCGCTTCCCATGCAATTATGAAGGGTGAAAAAATCCGTTTTGTGTTGAACGATAAATCTCTGCCACTTTTAAAAAAACTCGGATACACACACAAAAATCATTTTTTTTACACTGAGGAATCTTGTGAATGCACAGATGCAATGAAACTTATTGTACTTAAAATACGCCCATTTTCCAAAAATGTTAAATCTTTACTTGCATTTGTTTATTCAATGCTACATTCTTTCTACTTTTTTTTAACACGGGGCGGCCTTATTGGGAATGTAATCGGCTTTGGTGGGTATGTCTCTTTCCCTGCATTGTTTTGGGGGTTAATTTTTTGGAAAAAAATATATATTCACGAACAAAATGTGGTATTCGGTAAAGTAAATGCTTTATTTTTACCTTTTGCGGAAAAAATTTTCACAGCATTTCCAATTGAAAAAACACAAACGAACATTTACCACACAGGAATGCCACTTCCGCGCAAGGTAGAACAGCAAAGTTTTATAAAAAAAGAACTAAATAATAGCATTAATATTCTTGTTATCTCCGGTAGCTCCGGCGGAAGTGAAGCAGTAAAATCAATCCTTCCTGCAATTATCAATTTTGCAAAAAAATATAAAGGAGAATTAACAATACACCATCAAGCTTCCGGAAGATTTGCAAATGAAATTGCAGACAAGTACGCACAACACAATATTAACCATACCGTTTCTCCATTTTTTGAAAACATTCATGATTTACTTCCTAAAATTGATCTTTGTATATCTCGCTCCGGTGCTTCATCAATTGTAGATTTACTCTCATGTGGAGTTGTAACAATTTTTGTGCCTCTTCAAAATTCAGCAAATAATCATCAAATAAAAAATGCTTCGTGGGTTGTTCAAAATAATTTCGGGTTTTTATATAAACCGTGGGAATCCAATTTTTATAATCTTACAGCACTTATGTATTTTGCTTTAACTGCCAATACAAGGTTAAACATTTCAAAACAATCACAAACTGCAATCAAGCGTAATGCACGTTCTTTGATTTTTAACCACATTTGGTAACTTTTACACTCTTTTAAAAATTTGCGCAATAATAACCAGTACAGCAATAAATTCAAGACGGCCCAAAATCATATTAACTGTTAAAATTGCTTTTATAGTTTCCGGAAAATGAAGAAGAATACTTGCCGATGTTCCGTACTCGGAAGCAATTATTCCACCATTACTTAAAGCCGTTACTGTGGTTGAAATGGCATCAGATAATGTAAATCCAAATGCAGTCATAATGAATATGGTTATTACGGAAAATGTAGCATAAAGAAAAATTAAGATAATTGCAGACATTATTATATTTTCTGAAATTTCTTGGTCGTCACATTTTACTTTTGTAATAATATGTGGATAAACTATTTTTAAAAAATGGCGTTTAATCATTTTGTATACAACTTGAATTCTAAAAATTTTTATCCCACCGGAAGTTGACCCTGTACAACCTCCAATAACACTAACAATTATAAGCGTCATTGTTAAAAAACTTCCATAAGAAGACAAATCAACAGAAGAAAACCCCGTTGAAGTTCCAAGCGACACAACCGCAAAGAGTAAATGTCTGAAATGATGAATTGTAACTATTTTGTTTCCAAGAATATCATAGACTAAAAACAATAAAAATGTAAGAATTACAAACATGTACAACATTATTGAAACCTGCGAACTGAAAATCAACATTCGCCTTGTAAAAAGACGAACAATCATAATAAACGGCACACCGGAGATTATCATAAAACATATTGCAATAGTTTCTAAAGCCGGACTTTTAAAAAATGCAAATGAGCTGTCGTGAGTTCCAAAACCACCGGACGAAACAGTTGCCATTGAATGACAGATTGCATCAAATGCATTCATACCAAAAAAATAATAACAACAAGCACATAGAGTTGCAAATACGGTGTAAATCGCCAAAATAAGCAATGCAAAATCAAGTATCCTTGGTGTTTCTTTTTCCTGGTTTTCCGAAGATTCCGTTAAGAAAAAATACATTGCACCGTTTTGTAAATACGGCATTACAATAAATACAAGAGTAATAATCCCAACACCACCAAAGAACTGAAGCATTGCTCTCCATAACAAAACCCCCTTACTAATATTTTCCAAATTACCCAAGATACTAAGGCCTGTCGTAGTAATTCCGGAAGATGACTCAAGAAGTGCATCAATTATGGAAATTGAATAGCCGGGGTATCTTGCAAAATACAATGGCACGGCAGTAATAAATGTAATTACAAACCACACAAGTGTTGTTGCAAGAAACGAAGAACGATGAGAAATTGCAGCTTCTTCAGTGTAACTTGTAACCACAATTAACAATGAAACAAAAAGCCCAAAAAACGCAGAATTCATGAAAACATCAAAATTCACCATACCTGTAAAATATTCAACGGCAGCAGGAATGAACATCAATAAAGAAAAAATGCACCCAAATAGCCCTGTAATATGAAAAGAAAGCCTATAATCTTGCATGTTTTATACTTTTTTCTAAAATCAAAAAGAAAAAAATTAAATATCAAACTATTTCTGCTTAATGCTGCCCAAGTAATTCATTAGCTTTTGCTATTGTACGCTCAAAAACATCAAGCTCAAGAACTCCTCTATGCATTTGGTAATTCAAATACAGCATATATGTTACCACAACATCTTCTTCGCAGTAATTACAAATTTCTTGAATTTTACCTGCTTCGTGCATTGAAAGGACTCCGTCCCCGGAACCTGTTTGTTTGCATGGAATATTAAGTAATGCTGCAACTTCAGACATCTTGACCCTTGCCGATGCACCAAAGTTTGAAAAAGCATCAATTAGATCACAATGAGGTTCGTGATTGAATTTATAGGACATCTCTCTTGAATACAACCACGGGCACGGAATTTTGTGCATCATGGAACGATATTGTATAACAGGTATGTCAAATGTCTTACCATTGAAGGAAATTAGTCGCGGTTTATATTTTTGTAAAAAAGAACAAAATTTTTCAAGAATCTCTTTTTCACTCTCTCCGTTTCTTCCGCCTGTTTTAAGTTCTTTAATGGTGTAAGATTCTCCGTTTTGTGTGTGGTCAACTTCACAAAGCATAAAGCTTATGCAAACAATTTTATGGAACGGTTGCCTTAAAAAAGCATTTTGCCCGTTTGTTATATGTAAATGATACTCAATCATCTTTTGCTGCACGGTTTCGTCTGAAACAGAACTATCAAAACCAAGTAATCTTCTTCCGGTTTCAACACATGGAATTGTTTCTATGTCAAAAATTAAAAGGTGTTTGTTCATGGGTAATTGTTTAATACATAAGAAACACTTTTTGTTAAGGCTATATAACGCGTAAGTCAAGATTTTATTTGACATTTACTTTACGAACCATTTCTTGAAACTTTCAACCAGAATTGCTTTAGAAACAAAAATATGAACATACTACCGGAATTGTTAAAAAAGTATAAACTTAATACCGAGGTATCACAGATTTTTAACGGTAATATATTCTACCACCTTGATTCAGTTGCAAACCCAAGACAAACACTATTTGTTTACGACACAAACATCCTTGATATTATTGAAACATACAGAACTCCTGGCGCTATTTCACTTAATCTTGCTAAACCAAGAGCCCACCCGACACTAGAAAACATGGCAAAGGTAGTTTTTTTTATTAAAACATACAAGATATCTCAAATTTTTGCATTCGGAACGGGCGCAATTAATGATATCTGTAAATATGTCGCTTTTTTGAGCGGTGTTCATTACACATTTTGCCCAACCGCTTTTTCAATGAACGGAATTGTTTCACAAAATGTTTCACTTATTGATAACAAAAGAGGAATAAAACAATCTATATCCGCAAAACCGGCAAAAACAATTATTATTGAACAAGACATTGTCATGAATGCCCCAAGAAGATTTATTGGAAGTGCAATAATGGATAGTCTTGCAGCTTATACTGCTTGTAACGATTTCATCTTCGCTTCTCAATTGGATTCAAAAAAATATCCGTTTAAACAAAAGGTTTTTTCAATATTCCACGCAGAAATGGTGAAAATTATTGATATCGTTGAAAATAACACGGAAGCTCTGTATACGGATTTTAATATTGCCATGCAGGTATTTGAAGTTTTGTATCTCTCTGGTTGTATTATGAATTATTATGAATCAAGTATTGCATTTTCAGGTGGGGAACACCATATTGCTCATACGCTTGAAAGTAAGTATCCGGAGATATCTGAGCATTTTTTACATGGCGAAGTTATTTCCGCAATTTTACCGTTTTATTCGCAAATACAAAAGGATTATACCAAAAACAATTACATTCCAAAAAATATTATTGAAGAAAATAACCGTATTGATTTTAGAAAAATCGCAACAAAACTTCAATTGCCGGAAAAACCTCAAGATTTAGGTATTTCCCAGGAAAAATTTATGGAATGTGTTAAAAATGCAAAATATGCAAAAGAAAGACCGACAATCCTTAGTTTACTTTTTTGAATTTTTCGCAAGAATTTCCTCAAGGTTGTAGTAGTCTCGTTTTTCTTTTACCATTAAGTGTAAAATGGTGTTAAGTGCAGGAATTTCAACAACAACCCAGCCGTCTTTGGAATCTCCGTCAATAATGCAACTTTCGTTATATTCCTTAACGTAGTTTAATATTCTTCCTGAAAGTGCAGACGAGTGAACGCCATTAAGAGTTGTTGCAATAACGACATTTTCGCAAATGTAACCTTTACATGTAAAGGTTTGGATTTCTTCAGCTTTGTTTGCTTCAAGAATATTAATAACTTCTTTTGTGTTCATTTTGCTTGCTTCAATGCTATAGTTGCGTTTTTAATTGCAATTTTGTCAAATTGTAGTGGATTCCTTAAAAGATACAGTTCTACAAGTTCTGATACTTGCAGAAGTATTTGTTCTTGTGTTTTTTTTGTAAGAAATTGCTCTACGCTCATTGCGGAAATATTAATTTCTTGGCTCATACTATATTGTAGAATAGCTATTCTTTCCTTTGATGCATCAAGAATGTTTTTTGCAACTTTGTGTGCGTTTAAAATATAATTATTAAGATTGGACTCGTTAAGTTCTTGGTTAGACTTTTCCAAGAGGTTTTTTGACTCGTCTTTTTGTATATAAAGATTATTAAGGCTTGAAGAAATATCGTTACGGTATTTGTTAATTACATTCAAAAATGCACTACGAAGGAAGCTCCATGCAAAAACAATGAAAATGAAAAACGAAACCGCAACCCAAAATGTTGGTGAAAAGCTCATATTTAACAACATTAATAAAATTTAATCACCCAGTTTTTAGAAAAAAGCGTTTTGTCAAGATATTTTTTCTTGACTGTTAAATTTTGCCGTTTTCTTTTAAAAGAAATTAAGTTCCTTTGGTTAATGTTCAGTTCAGTTTATTATTTCGGTGGAAGTGCAGAAGTTGTTAAAAATTTTGACAAACTCCTTCTTGGTGGAAAAGGTGCAAATTTGTGTGAAATGTCTAAAATCGGAATACCTGTGCCTCCGGGCTTTGTAATTCCAACAAGTGAATGTCATTCATTTTATACAAATAATAAGTCTCTTTCAAAGGAACTGCAAAACTCACTTGCAAATGCTATTAAACATATTGAAAATTCAATAGGCAACGGTGCAAAATTTGGGGATAACTCCAATCCTCTGCTTGTTTCCGTTCGTTCTGGTGCTCCTGTTTCAATGCCGGGAATGATGGATACTATCCTTAACCTTGGTTTAAACGACGCTTCCGTTGAGGGGCTTGCAAAAAAATCAAATAACAGAAAATTTGCTCTTGATTGTTACCGCAGGTTTATTCAAATGTATTCAAATGTTGTTTTGGAAGTAAATCATCATAACTTCGAAGCAATCATAGATAACATCAAGCTTGAAAACGACATAATAAGTGATGGCCAATTCACTGAAGAAATTCTTGAAGAAATTATTAAACGCTTCAAAAAAACCGTCGTTGAACATACATCAAAACCTTTCCCGCAAGATGTTCACGCCCAATTAAACGGAGCAATTGAAGCCGTTTTTGTTTCATGGATGAACAAACGAGCAATCTACTACCGCAAATTAAACAATATTTCAGAAAAACTCGGCACGGCAGTAACAGTTCAAGCAATGGTTTTTGGAAACCTTGGAAACACCTCTGCAACAGGTGTTGCATTCACAAGAAACCCTTCAAACGGTCATAATGCTTTGTACGGTGAATATCTACTTAATGCGCAAGGGGAAGATGTTGTTGCCGGAATTAGAACGCCATATTCCATTAACATTGCAGGAAAAGGCGAGGAAAACAAGGAATATCCATCGCTTGAAGAAGCAATGCCAAGTGTCTACAAGCAATTTGTTGAAATTTACGGCAAACTTGAAAAACATTACAGAGACATGCAAGACATTGAATTCACCATTCAAGAAGAAAAACTTTGGATTTTACAAACTCGTAACGGAAAAAGAACTGCGCAAGCGGCTCTTAAAATTGCCGTTGATTTAGTCTCTGAAGGAATGATAACAAAAGAGGAAGCACTGAAACGGATAGACCCAAACTCCCTTGATAAACTCCTTCACAAAACACTCAAACTTGATAAATACACAAAACCTGTTGCTAAAGGTTTGCCGGCTTCACCGGGAGCAGCTTCAGGAATGGTAGCACTTTCTTGCCAGTATGCAATCAACATGGGTAAACAAAATCAAAAAACCATTCTTGTGCGTAATGAAACAAGTCCTGAAGATATTGAAGGAATGAATGTTTCTGAAGGAATTTTGACAGCACGCGGTGGAATGACTTCTCATGCAGCGGTTGTTGCTCGTGGAATGGGTAAAACTTGTATTACAGGTGCAAAAACCTTAAAAGTTGGGAAAAACTCCATTTTCATTGGAGAAGTTGAAGTCAAAGAAGGTGAAGTTATTACAATTGACGGTTCAACAGGTGAAATTTTTCTTGGCAACATTCCAACACAAGACCCTGAAATTTCCGCAGAATTCAAGCAAATTATGCAATGGGCAGACGCAATTCGTAAGGTAAAAGTTCGTGCAAATGCGGAAACTCCGCACGATGCTGAAGTTGCAAGAAAATTCGGTGCAGAAGGCATTGGGCTTTGCAGAACTGAGCACATGTTTTTTAGCAAAGATAGAATCTTTCAATTTAGAACGGTTATTCTTGAAAAAGATGATGAAAAAAAGAATGAAGCAATTCAAAAACTTTTACCGTATCAAAAAGATGACTTTGTCGCCCTATTTCAAGTTATGGACGGTCTTCCAATTAACATTCGTCTTCTTGACCCTCCCCTTCATGAATTTTTACCACAAAAGGCAGAGGAAATTACCGAACTTGCACAAGCTTTGGGCTTAAGCGAAGAGGCAGTGAACCAAAGAATTCATGCCTTACATGAATCAAACCCAATGCTCGGGCACAGGGGATGCCGTCTTGGAATTACCTTTCCGGAATTATACAAAATGCAGGTTGTGGCAATTTTTGAAGCAGCAGCACAGGCAAAAGCTCAAGGAATTAAACCTGTAATTGAAATTATGCTTCCTTTAATTATTCACGAAAAAGAAATTGAGGAACTTTATAAAATTATCAATGCCGTTGCGGAAAAATATTCGAATGTTGAATACGAAGTTGGAACGATGATTGAAGTACCACGAGCTGCTCTTTGTGCAGAACAAATTGCAAAACATGCTAATTATTTCAGCTTCGGAACAAACGATTTAACCCAAACTACACTTGGAATTTCAAGAGACGATTCCTCTTCATTTATTACAAAATACGAAGAAAAAGGTATACTTCCAATTGATCCATTTATAAGTGTTGATGTTGACGGCGTTGGTTCTTTGGTTAAAATGGCAATGGAAAAGGGTCGTAGTGTTAAATCAAATCTTAAATGTGGAGTATGTGGAGAACACGGCGGAGACCCTGCATCAATTCAATTTTTTGCATCAATTGGTATGAATTATGTTTCATGTTCGCCTTATAGAATTCCAATTGCAAGGCTTGCCGGTGCAATTGCAGAACTCAAAAAGAAGTAAGTTTTATACAAATGAAAAAAGTACTAATTTTTGCAAATGAATCTCAATTTGCTGTTGAAATTATTCAAAATTTAATTGCAAAGCATTTTCAAGTTCATGTTTTTACAACACAGGCATTTAAAAGTAAGGAAATTTTTATTGATGTCAATCCGCTACAATTAAATGTTTCAATCACGAATCTTGCAAATTATTACAACTGGAAACATGATATTATCAAATATGATGTAATCATTAACACCCTTAGTTATAACGACTTCACATCATCAAATCAAAATTCAGTTTTTGTAAACTTTACACATTATATTGCAGAAACTACACTAAACTTGGGTAAAAAAGTCATATATTTTTCAAGTGCAATTTGTCATTCCTCTTGTAATATTATTCAAGAAGCAGAAAATACAATGCTTAAAACAAACCCTGATATTTTCTATTTAAAATATGCGTTTTTAGTAAACTCCCATAGTAATTTTCTTTTGTCTGTTTTAAACTCCAAGTACATTATTTCATCAAAAAAAGTGCTTAATACCAAGTTAAGCATTACAACATCTGTTGACATTCAAAACTACATATTGAATGTAATTAACAACCAATATACAAATAAATGTAGCTATATATGTGGTGAATCTTTTACCTTTATGGATATCATCACCCTTGCAAAAAGGTACAACAAAACACGACATGTCATCAAAATACCTCATATAATTTTAAAATTCATTAGTCATGTAACTCAATTTTTACCAAAAAACTTTTATCCGGCGTATCTTTCAAAAGAAAACTTACAAACAATCTGCGGAACACAAACGGATATAAAAAAATACACAAAATACCCGCAACATACTGTGCTTGCAAACATTCTAGAAAGACACTCTAAAGATCTTTTTCAACCAAAAATTGATTAATAAAAAACATACAACAAAAATTCTATATAAAATTTTAACCTTAAGAGGCTTCGACGACCCGTCAATTGTACTTAAATGGCAAACATTTCACCCAAAAGCACAAGACTTCTTCCCAACCTCTTTAAAACCATTGTATGGAGATTACGAAAATCCTTATAGGGTTTTGTATTTACAACCACAAAATAAAATGGCTTCAGTGACATTTACTTACATCAAACATGAATTATTATATTCGTTAAATTCACTGCACGGCTTTACATATATCAAAGATATAACCCTTTCCAAAAGTTAATTTTCATCGTTTTAACTTGATTTTACAAAGAAACACTGTATTGCAACAAAGCCTTTATGTTTATTATGAGTGAAACAAACTTGAAACCTAGTATAAACAACAACTTCGAAAAAAAACTCAAAGAATTTCCAACATGGCTTAAAAATGTAGATGAAAACTTAGACGGCTTTCAAGAAGAACTTGAACGAGGCCCAACTTTATTCTTAAAAACAGAAGAAGAACTTGAAGAGGAAAGAAAACAAGAGGAAGAAAGAAAAAAAGATGTTGAATTCGACATTAAAGAAATGCTTCGAAAATTAGAAATTCTAAAGCGAATTTTAAAAGATAGACCTGACCTTGCAAAAAATCCTAACTTTCTTAATGCAATTAATAAATCATTAAGTTATGTGGAAAAATTACAAAATGTACACGAGGCCTCACAAAGAGTACTTATTGTGCATCAGTATCGCCAATCGATGACAGATTTTTCCCTTACAGAAGCACTTTCTATAAAAATTCCGACAATATTTTCCAATAAGAACCCTTCAGTTGAAATATCAGCAAAAACACCTGAAACAAAAAGCCTTGTAAAAGATTTAGACTTAAAAACATTTATTACAGAAAAAACTCAAAAACCGGCAACATCACTTGATGACACACTCGGTACATTAATAAAACAATTAAGGGATCTTTTACAAATTAATACTGAACATAAAATTCTTCATGAGAGTAAAATTAATAATCCTACACAACAACAAAGCAAAAATAGTAATACACCGGAAGATCAATCACATGTGCCTGTATCGCTGCAAAATACACTTGAAAGAAAACCAACAAAAATAGATCCGGAAAATAAATTGCATGCTATCACTATGAAGCATAATTAAAATTTCTTGACATTAAAATTTTCCCGTATTTACACAATTCTCTTGTATGTACTGTGCCCGTAGCTCAGCTGGATAGAGCAACAGCCTTCTAAGCTGTGGGTCAGAGGTTCAAATCCTCTCGGGCACGCCATAATTTAGTTAATTTTTTAAAGTTATATGAGGTTGTTTCATTTTTCAAAATTCTATTCCTGCAATAAATGTCACTTGAATGCCATTGCATTATAATTTCCCCCATTAAATAATTTTTATTAATTTTTATGAATGTTAAGAGTATTAAAATGAAATATTATCAACTACAACAAAAACTCGACGCTTTA
>JAURNI010000064.1 GCA_030830305.1 Alphaproteobacteria bacterium
AAAAAGCAATTAGCGATATCTTCACGAAGAAGGGTTGGAAATCCATTGCAACACAAGCAAGCGGAGACCAAGGTGCCGATGTTATTGCCGAAAAAGGCAAGCATAGAGTTGTTGTTCAGTGTAAGTTGTATTCTCAGCCTGTTGGAAATAAAGCAGTACAGGAAGTGACCTCCGCAAAAACATTTTATGAATGCACCGTTGCAATGGTTGTAACAAATGCATCTTATACAAAATCCGCACGGCAACTTGCACATTCTTGCAATGTTGAACTTCTTCACCACAATGAACTTGAAGAGTGGATTTCTAAAAATGAACTTTAATTTAAACCTATGCACCTTCAAATTGACCCTGTAATTTTTTACCTTTTTGGCTACCCAATTTTGCGTTGGTATTCGCTTGCGTATATTTTGGGCTTCCTTTCGGCTTATTTTTTATTTAAAAAACTGAATGATTTCACTACAAAAGAACAAATGGAATCTATGTTCAACTACGCATTTTTTGGGGTAATTTTTGGCGGAAGGCTTGGATATGTTGTATTTTATAATTTGAAGTATTATCTTCACCACCCGCTTGAAATTCTTGCGGTTTGGCAGGGTGGAATGTCCTTCCATGGGGGGCTAATTGGCGTTGCAATTGGGCTTTATTGGTTTTGCAAAAAACATAATGTTGATGTATGGAAGGTTGCAGATATTGCCCCCGTGTGTGTAACTCCGGGTTTGTTTTTTGGAAGAACTGCAAACTTTATTAATGGAGAACTATGGGGAGCACAAACAACACTTCCAATAGGGTTTGTTTTTCCAGCAAGTGGAACAATGACACCACGGCACCCAACTCAACTTTATGAGGCAACATTAGAGGGACTTGTAATTTTTATAATCTTGTTTATACTTTACCGAAAAAATGGTGGTGGAAGTGGTAAAATTTGTGCATTGTTTTTAATTCTATACGGAGCTTTCAGATTTATAATTGAATTTGTGCGGGAACCAGATGTTCAACTTGGTTATGTACTTTTCAACACATTTACAATGGGGCATTTACTTTGCTTTGGAATGGTTTTTACGGGTTTGATAGTTTATTACAAAAATAAACTTTTTAAAAAACATTGATTAAAATCTTTTAAGGTCAGCTTCATAACTTCCAAGGTTTTTAACCTCATTTGTAATGTTTAAAAGTTCACTAAGTGCAGTATTCACATTTTCGTTTTTGTTGCATCCTTGGAATGTTAAAAGAAACTGCGCATGCTTGGCGTTAATTCCTGTGGGAATATAACTTTCAAGCTTCAATAAATTTACATTATTTCGTGCAAAACAACCAAGGGCTTCATAAATTCCGCCTGTCTTGTTTGTAAGTGTAAAAATAATGGAAGTTAACGGGTTTGTGAAAACTTGCTCACTATTTTCAGTTTTGCTAACAGCAATAAATGTTGTGTAGTTATCTTCCATATTTTGAATTTCTTGCCTAAGAAGGTGCAGTTTGTAGAAGTCTCCTGCTGTTTTGGAACATATTACCGCTGTATCGGTTTTTTGATGTTTTGCCAAGTCCTCTGCTGCAATTGCAGTGTTAAGTGCATTTTCCCGCCTAACGGGAAGGATATCAAGAAAATTAGAACACTGCATTAACGCCTGCGGGTGAGATTCCACAGTTTTAACATCATTTAATGTAATGTTTGAATTTAATACATACAAATTATGGGTAATTTTTAGAATTTTTTCTTTATTAATTTTTAAATTTAAAGTTGGCAGAATATTGTGAATTTCCGCAACTCTTCCAGCAGTTGAGTTTTCAATTGGAATAACTGCATATTGTACAATATTTTGCTTTACCATATTGACAGCCTCAATAAAGGTATCGCATGGTTTGTATCCAGCATTTGGGAACATTTTCACTGCAGCTTCATGTGAAAAAGAACCAATTCTTCCGCAATAAGAAACATTTAACATAAAACTTATTTATTGATTTTTATTTTTTAAGATTGTATTTGAAAAAAGCAACATTAATTAATCATGTTACATGTAAGGAATGCCTTCCTAAAAAGGAGGTACAGAAAGGCTCGCATTTTTCAAACTATCTCAATGGCATCTGTGTTGTTTTGCATAGCAGTGCTTGTGGTATTTTTAGCATCAATAGCAAAGTCTGCCATTATGCCACTCCGATCCGTCGAAGCATTGTACAGTAAAAATATTGAGGTTTTCATACAGCAAAAACTCACAAATAAAAACATTAATCTCTACTTTCCAAAATCAATTAAATATCAAATTAAGGGGGAACAAAATGTTTGGACGCCCGTCAAGTACGAATTCAAAAAATATTTTTTAACTGGGAAGATTTTAAATCCTGAAATTGAAAGTGATTACAAACTTCTTAAAAATTATTTGCTTGAACATCATATTGTAAAAACTCGTTTTAATACGAACTTTTTTACGCATGGAAATTCAATATACCCCGAAATAGCAGGAATAAAATCTGCAACTGTTGGATCATTTTTCGTACTAATTATATTTGTTATATTGACAATACCGATTGGTATTTTAGTTGGAATTTATATTTCTGAATTCCTTCCGCAAGGTAAAAAGAAAGCAATGTTACAAATTAATATTCAAAACCTTGCATCAATTCCTTCAATAATATATGGAATTATTGTACTGAATATCTTTATAAACGGTTTAAATTTTACTCGTTCTTCGGCACTTGTTGGGGGTATTGCACTTTCACTACTTATTCTGCCAATGATTATCATGATCACATACAACGCAGCTTCCATGGTTCCGCAGGGTTACAAGGATTCCTCTCTTGCACTTGGTTTAAGTGATGTTCAAACCGTGTTTATAACAACCCTTCCACTTGCAATACCACGAATCATTACAGGTGTTCTTCTTGCAATTGCGCGGGCAGCTGGTGAAACGGCTCCGTTAATAATTGTCGGCATGGCATTTTTTTCAAGCTCCGTTCCGTCTTCAATTGTAAATAGCGCAACCACAACACTGCCACTGCAAATCTTTCTTTGGACAAGCGACCCCCAAGAAGCCTTTATAGAACATGCTTCGGCTGCAATTCTGGTATTTATTATTTTCCTGACAACAATAAACTTCTGCGTTCACTGCATTAGAAATAGGTTAAATAGGGTGTAAAAATACTTCTAATGCTTTTATACAAAAAAATTCACCAATTTCTAAAGAACAAAAAGTGTATCATTGTACAATATGATGATCACTCACCTTTATTTAGATAAAGAAGTGGACAGAAAACCAAATACAACTTAATGTATTAAATACTTTCTGCTACAAATGTAGGCCGTTGTTTGAATTCCCCTAAGAATTCATCAACGCCCTTCCAGTGGATTTCCCGTTCGTGAATGCCTCCCACACATAAAAGACTATCAATTCCTGCATTATTTGCACCAAGGATATCTGTTTCCATGCCGTCCCCAATTGCAAGAATTTTATCTTTTTCAACCCTATTCAACATTTCAAAAACCATTGCATAAACTTCACCATGTGGTTTACCAAAATACTTGACACTTCCACCCATTTTTTCGTATTCTTTGGCAACGGCTCCTGCACAAAATTGGTGACCATTTCCTACTTTAACAACAATATCAGGGTTAATACATGAAAGTACAATACTTTTCTGTAAGAGTTTTTCCAAAATAGGAATATCTTTTTTCAGATCTTCAACATCAGTTAAACCTGTAACAATGGCGTCGTCAAAAGTGTCTTCAATGTTGCGGGTTATTTTAATTTTTCCTTGTAAATCTTGGGAAAAATCATCGTGCAAATCAACATCAAAAATATCAAGGTCTTTTTCCGGTCCCAAATAAAACACCGTTTTGTGTCCACTCTGCTTTGCATGACGAAGAAATGCTTCACCAGATGTTAAAATATCATGATAATGGATACCTGGTTTAATACCAATACCTGCAAGAAAATCCGCAACTTTTTTTGCTCTTCTTGGTGCGTTTGAAAGTAATATCACACGCCCAAATTCCATCATCTGCTTCATTGCGTTTTCTGTATTTTTATAAAGAACACCGCCAGAGTGTATTACACCCCAGACATCAACAATAAAAGCATCATAATTCTTTATGATTCCAACAGAGTTTTGTTGTATTTTCACAAATTTTCTCAATAAATTCCAAACTCAGAAAGAACATCTGTATAGATATCCTTCTTGAAAAACACTGCTTGACGAATGGTATCTTCTGCACTGGACCATTTCCATTCTTCAAATTCAGGGTTAGCAGTGTGAATATTGATTTCTTCGTCTTCTCCGTTGAATTTTACAAGAAACCATTTTTGTTTTTGCCCAATGTATTTTCCACCCCAAACCTGCGTTGTAACAATTTTTGGCACTTTGTAATATCTATTATAAGTAGATTCTTTGATAATTGTAACATTATTAGTACCAATTTCTTCAAGAAGTTCCCTAAAAAGAGCTTCCTCCAGGTTTTCATCTTTGTCCACACCACCTTGAGGCATTTGCCATGCATCGGTATCATACCCAACTCTTTTTGCAACAAAAATGCCATCATTTTTTAGCATAACACAACCAACATTCGGGCGGTATAAATGTTCTTGTTTTTTGTTAATTAGGTACATTTTGAATTATTTTATAATGTTCAACCGTTGGAAACGGACTGTAAAAATGATGCAACAACGCTTTCCATTCTTGATATTGCGGAGATTCTCTAAAGCCCTCCATATGGTCTTGAATTGACTGCCATTTGACGGTTAATAAGTATCGATTATCTTTTTCAATACATTTATGTAATTCATGAGACACATAACCATTTGCAGATGAAATGATATTCTGTGCTTTTAAAAAAGCTTTCTCAAAATCATTCGTTTTGCCATCGGTAATATCTAAAACAACAACTTCTAATATCATACACTAACAATATTTAGCATTTTCTTTGATGTTATAAGCAAGGCTGGCTTCCCAAATTTTACCATTGTGAAGTAGACGGTCTTTTGTGTAAATAAGTTCACCTCTTGTTTCTGTACCAAATTCAAAGTTTTGTGTCATAACAATAGCATCAACCGGGCAAGCTTCCTGGCACAAGCCACAATAAATACATTTTGTCATGTCAATATCATACTGAGTTGTCTGCCTTGAACCGTCCGGTTTTTCTTCGGCAGAAATTGTAATTGCTTGTGCCGGGCAAATTGCTTCACATAATTTACACGCAATGCAGCGTTCTTCTCCGTTTGGGTAAAGCCTTAAAGCATGCTCTCCGCGAAATCTTGGTGAAAGTGGACCTTTTTCAAAGGGATAATTAATAGTATACTTTCTTTTAAAGATTACCATAAATGTCTTTAGCATTCCTGAAATAATCTCAAGCAACAAAAACTGCTTACAAAACCTTAAAACTTTCATTTTTTTGAAGAAAACCAGTGTGAGCTGTTTAAAACAACGGCAGTCAAAAATCAAGTGTTTTATAAAAAAGTTTCTTGACAAAATCCAAAAGAATTTTTACCGAACCCACTAACAATAGTTCTTAAAAAAATGCCAAGCCTGAAAGATATTAAAAATAGAATAGGTAGCGTAAAATCAACACAGAAAATTACCAAGGCCATGAAAATGATTTCCACGGCAAGACTAAACAAAGCAAAAACCAATCTTGTTAACCATAAGGAATATTCAAATGCATTAAAGACATTTATTAACTCACTTTTACCTTTAATTCAAAAAGAAGATTTCGAATTTGCACCAAAAATTATACAAAATTTTTTTAACGGCAGAAGCGTTAAAACTCTTGTAGTTCTCATTTCAACGGATAAGGGTCTTTGTGGTGCATTAAACACATTTCTTTTTAAGGAACTTCATAAGCATACACAGCCAAATGATATCATTCTTGCAATTGGTAAAAAAGCTTTTGAATACACAAAATCCAAGTTTAACATAATCAACAAGCAACCATTTTTAACATCAAAGGTACAAAATCATCAAGAAATAATTGACGAAATACTGCAAATTGTACACACTAATAATATTGGTAATATAAAAATCATATTTCCACAATTTATATCAACTATGGTTCAAACACCAAAAACTGAAGTTATTCCTGAAAATTACAAAGAATCCCCACAAAACAATTTCGAAATTGAAGGCACACTAATTAACACACTTGAGTCAGTAACAAATGAATTAATAAAATCTCTGATTCAGACAGGTCTATCAGAGCTTCTTTGCAGTGAGCATAGTGCAAGAATGATTGCAATGGATAACGCAACAACAAATGCAAAAAAACGCATCACTTCTCTCACACTACTTTACAACAAAACAAGACAAGCAAATATCACAAGGGAAATTCTTGAAATTGTTGCCGGAAGCCAAGCAGTTTAATTTGACACCTTCTGAAGTATAATTTTGAGTAATTCTTCATCAAGGATCACCTCCATTTTTAATGTATGAATTTTGCTTTTGTATTCATTTGAAAGTCTTACATAATCTTTTTCCGTTGTAATAATTTCTACAGCAAATTCTTTAGCATAGCCAACTATTTCTTCCATCTCTTTTCTTGAAAAAAAATGATGATCGGGAAATTCAAAAAATTTAATCACATCAAAACCTTTTTCTATTAATGATTGTAAAAATTTCGTATTATTACCAATACCGCTAAACGCAACAACTTGCTGTGGTTCAAGTGAAGAACGGTAGCGTTTAGTTGGAAAGCAATTTTTTATCCCGAACTTTTCTTTCAATTTATTAGCCATATAAACAATGTAATCAATAGAATTTATAGCTTTTGCAGGGTATTCTCTTAAAGGACCTGACGGGAAAATTTTCCCGTTTCCAAAACCATTTTCACCAATTACAAGAATAGAAAAATCCTTAATTATTCCAAAATTTTGCAAACCATCGTCCATAATAATTACTTTTTGTTTTATCTTGAGAATATTCTGAAATACCTCTCTTGCATTTGAATACAAATAAACCGGGGCATGTTCAAAAAGTAAACGCGGCTCATCGCCCGTTTGAAATGGCATCATTTGATTACTCATACATATAAAACCTTTTGTATTTCTTCTATAACCTTTTGTTAAAAAACAAACTGTGTGATATTTCTTTAATTCCTTACATAAAGCTATGGCAACAGGTGTTTTTCCCGTACCTCCAACTGTAATATTTCCAACACAAATTATAAATTTACCTTTTACTTTTTGAGGTTTTACAAACAATCTTCTAACAATGGAGGCAAGAATAAATAAAAAAGAAAGAGGCAAAAATACATAACTTTGCCAAGAGTTTGTATTCCAAAATTTTGGAGTTTTTATCATTAAAAAAATAAACACTTGATTTTATTTACCATAAAAAATAAGGAAAATCAAACTTTAATTTAAAGAATGGAACATTTACCATCTTGGAATTTGTCAACACTTTTCAAGACACAAGAAGATTGTGTTAAAGCAATTATTGTTTTACAAAAAAGTGTAAAACAATTTACAGATCACTACAAAACCAAAATTACAACATCTGAGATTCTCTTAAAAGCGGTACAGTCTTATGAAAATATAGTTGATGGAATGCACAGAGTCGGTGCATTTGCTTATCTTAATTATATTACTCATATGAATGAACATGAGCACAAAACATTATATCAGAAAGCAAGTGATGCCCTTGCCGTGCTTTCTTCAGATTTAGCATTTTTTGCTATTGAAATTAATGAGCGACCAGATGAAATCATTTTTGATGTACTTCTTATAAAGTATAAAACTTTTTTCGAAAATATCAGAATTTACAAACCATACGAACTTCCTGAAAAAATTGAACAAGTTTTAATTAAGAAATCTATAACATCGTCCGGGGCATGGTCTAAGTTTTTTGATGAAACAATGTCAAGGCTTCGTTTTGATTTTGAAGGAAAAAAAATGACATCTGCTCAAATTTTCGATTTACTATGTCATAAAGAAGCTGGAATAAGAGAAAAGGCTGGCCATGTTATAGCAAATACACTGAAGGAAAACATACATATATTCACATTTATTACAAACACCCTTGCAAAAGATAAACAACTTGATGACGAAATGCGCGGATTCAAGGAACCGATATCGTCCCGTAATATTTCAAACTTGATTGAAGACGACATTGTACATTCTTTATTATCCTCTGTAAAAAAATCATACCAAAATACTTCTCATAAATATTATAAATTAAAGGCAAAAATTTTGGGAAAAGAAAAATTAGAATACTGGGATCGCAATGCACCAATGCCATTTCATGCAAATATAAAATATTCTTTTGAGGAAGCAAAGAATATAACATTGGAAGCATATAGTGAATTTTCACCACGCATGGCAAGAATTGCCAAGGCTTTTTTTGAAAAAAACTGGATAGATGCTCCGGTTCGCGAGTTTAAAGACAGCGGTGCATTTTCACACCCTGCATCAACTTCTTCAAACCCGTTTATAATGCTCAATTTTCTTGGTAAAACAAGAGATGTTGCCACAATGGCACATGAACTTGGACATGGAGTTCATCAATTCTTGGCAAAAAAACAAGGAGCATTGCTTTGCCAAACACCACTTACTTTGGCCGAAACTGCATCAGTTTTTGGTGAGCAACTTGTTTTTCAAAAAATGTTACAAAGTACAAAATCTATCGAAGGTAAGCTTGAGATGCTTTCTTCTAAAATTGAAGATATGATTAATACTTCTGTAAGGCAAATTGCTTTTTGTGATTTTGAATTACAAGTACATAAATGTAGACAGGAGCGGGAATTATCAACGGAGGAAATTAATAAAATTTGGATAAAAGTACAAGAGGAATCACTCGGTGATGCATTTAATTTTAGCGATGAATACCAATGCTACTGGAGTTACATTCCACATTTTATTCATAGTCCTTTTTATGTTTACGCTTATGCTTTTGGCGATATTCTAGTCAATAGTCTTTATAATATTTATAAATCACATACTATTGAAAACTTTGAAGAAAGATACTTAATAATGCTTGAAACCGGTGGTGCATTAAGGCATAAGGAACTTCTTGGATCGTTTAACATTGATATTTCCAAAGAAGATTTTTGGAGCAATGGTATGAAAGTACTTGAGGATATGATTAATAATTTTGAACAAGAGTATAAAAATATCTCTTACTGAGGTAATGTTTTGCGGAATTTTAGAATATTGATAATTTTATCTTTAAATGGTACTAGAAATAAAGCTGAAACTGAAATCGAAGAAAATGTACCAATAATAATTCCAAATACGACTATTTTACAAAAATCTTGAATTGAACCGGTAGTAAAAAATATGACCGGTAATATTGCTAGTATTGTTGTCAAAGAAGTACCAATGGTACGAGGCAATGTATCTTTGATAGATTTACCGATGACATCGGTAAAATCTGATTTTAAAGTTAAATTTGAACGAATTTTATCATAAATAATTACCGTATCATTAATTGAATAACCAATAAGCGTTAGTAATGCTGCAATAGTAGAAATGCTGAACTCAATATGCGTAATTTTAACAAATGCAAATGATAATATGGTATCATGAATAATAGTCATTATTGCACCTAAACTGTAATAAACATTAAAACGTAAAAAAATATAAATAAATACTACAATAACAGAAAAAATAACAGCAAACAGGGATTTTTTGATGAGAGAAGTTGTCATTGACGGTGCAACAATAGATGATGATTCTATTTTTGCAAATTGTAAAATATCATTACTAATTGCTGTTATATCAAATGGATGTGATGAAGAAACTTTAATTATATAATGCGGGTCATTAACACTTACAATCTCGTATTTAGAAGATTCTGTAAACGATTTAATATTGGTATCATCAAAAAAAATAACATCAAAAATCGCACCACCAGTAAACTCAACAGACTTATTGAGTGGCACAAAAAATATTGCAAAAAGTGCAATAAAAAGCAATATCAAAGTGAAAAAAATTACAAAATGTGCAGACCTCGCAGAAAAAAACACTTTATCATTTAATTGGAACATGCAAACCTTTCAATAACTCACAAGTTTGCTCAGGACTTCTTGAATTTTTTATATGAAATGTAATTGAAAATCCAAATGGACGAGACAACATACCATAATCAACTTCATGAAAAACTGTACAGTCACGAATACCTATATTAAAATTGTAAGAGGAATCAACAGCTTTTTTGCTAAAACCCTTAAAATCCTTAATACGAGGAAGATTAATGTAAACCAGACGATCAATAAAACTGTACATGTTCTCGCGACGCAGTGTTACTTTAAAACCAGAATTCATACCTTCACGAACTTTAAACGAAGCAACGGATTTTTTTGCTTTTATTGTCATACATTCTTGACCTGTAATCAAACGAAAAACATTTTTGACAGCAGCAAAATAGTTTTTATCTTGAGCATCAACACCAAGAGAGGTTGATACAACAACCTTACTAATGATTGGAATTTCCATAACATTGTTAATGTTAAACTCTTTTTTTAAAGATGCTTTCACATTTTCTTCGTAATTTTTCTTCGATAAAATCAGATTGCTAGACATGTACTTACTCTAACTAAATTAATATTTTTTTTGGTTTTTCTTCAAAACTCTTATTTTTTGGTCTCCATCAACTTTAAAGCCCACTCTTGAAGGTTTACCGTCATCAGTTGATGCAACAATATTTGAAATATGCACAGGAATATCAACCACAGAGTAGTTCTCGGTGTTTTCTTGTGTTATTTTTACACTTCTTTTTCTAGTTTTATAACCATCTAATAAAACGTGATCTCCGTTAATAGACTTAATTGTATACACTTTTCTTTTGTAATCTTTACTACCAACTAAAAGAAAAACTTTATCTCCAGTTTTGTATTTTTTTGAAATTCTTTTATGTAACATACTTTTTATAAAACTTCTGGTGCTAAAGACGCAATTTTCAAGAATCCTTTATTTCTTACTTCACGAGCAACAGGACCAAACACGCGCGATCCAATCGGCTCATTTTTTTTATCGATTAAAACAGCAGAATTTGTGTTAAACGAAACTACTGTCCCATCTCTTCTCTTGATATTTTGCTTGGTTCTAACAATTACCGCACGATGAACCTGAGACTTTGCAACTTTTGCATTTGGTATGGCACTTTTAACTGCAACTGTGATCGTTTCTCCAACTTCAGCCCATCTAACAAGGGCTCCACCATGGACATTAATACATTCTACAACTTTTGCACCAGAATTATCTGCCACAGTTAATTGAGTTCCTAGCATTATCATATATCAGGCAATAGTTTTAATAACCCATTTTTTTAATTTTGAGATAGGTTTAGACTCTTCAATTTCTACTTTTTGACCAACATTCAATGTTTGATTTGGCAAAATATGTGCTATATAACGCTTTTGTATTTTTATAACTTTTTTGTAAAGTGGGTGCGCCTTTACATTTGTTACAATAACTGTCGCCGTTTCAGGGCTGACAACCTTTGCAACTTCACCAACAAGTATTCTTTTTGGCATAAACCAGCGTAATCAAACAATATTTTTCGGTTTCTAACCATGGAAGAATTAAATGTCAAGTGTTTTTAATTGATTTTTAGAAAAAGGTAAAATAGGAAAAAACAGTGCACCCGTGGCTCAATTGGATAGAGTGCTTCCCTCCGAAGGAAGAGGTTGTGGGTTCAAATCCCGCCGGGTGCACCAAGAAAATCTTTAATGATTGACCAATTTTCACGATAATACTCTAAGTCTTCAATTTTTTTCGTATTTACTTTTTTCCAATCAGAATTATCATCTCTAATTTCTTTTATCAAATTTATTGGAAAAACAAATATATCTGGTACTTTTATTCCACTGATATCGCCTCTTTTATTTTTATTATACCAGTATCCTCTATTTAAATTAATATATACAACAAAATCACAATCTAAGTTTTTTATTGGAAATGATTTATTGCTGTCAGTTGCCCACCTACTCTTAACTTGAACTCTTGCATTCTTTTGGTTTATTGGGTTGACGCACATAATATCGTACCCTGCCATATTGGTGTAAGTTTTATAAGACCATACACCATTAATCATCAATAAACCAAGAATATAAAACTCCGCCCCTTCGCTTTCACATTTTGTATCTTGCCTTTTAGCCATATTCTTAAAAAACTATTTACCATCAATCACCCCCAACATTTTACTCAAACTTTCCTCAATGGATATTCCCGTCGTATCTATAATAATAGCATCATGAGCGGGTTTGAGTGGGTTTTCTGTGCGGGTTTGGTCTTGTTCGTCCCTTTTTATTACTGCCTGTAGAATTTCATCAAAATTAGCATCAATACCATTTTGCAGTTCTTGATTGTACCGTCTTTTTGCCCGCTCTTCTGCTGTGGCGGTTATATAAAATTTGAAATCTGCATTAGTAAGAATGTGGGTGCCGATGTCCCGACCTTCCAAAATTACTGGGTTGTGGAGGGTGGCAAAATCTCTTTGAAATTGTAAAAGGTTTGCACGCACTTGCGGAATTGCAGAGATTTTTGATGTCAAAATGCTGTTTTCTTGTGAATATATTTCCGTATTTTCCCCGTATTTTTCTAAAAATTGAAGGAAGTTTGCGGAGTTTGCAATTGCACCCTCTTCAATATTTCCACCCTGAATTGAAAACGCAACCACTCGG
>JAURNI010000065.1 GCA_030830305.1 Alphaproteobacteria bacterium
TTAATACACGACAAATATGTTTTGATGTTGTAAGGCCAATTCCATGAATGTATGTCAATGCAATTACAACTCTTTTATTAAGCATTTCTACTCCAGCAATACGAATTGACGTTGGCGAACCAACTTTAATAGATTTTGATTGAGTATGAGTGCTTTTTACTTCTTCAGTTTTTTTTATGGATGTCATATTATCATTAATTCATTAACGTTTAGAAAATTGTTCTTTTTTACGAGCTTTTCTCAAACCTGGCTTTTTACGCTCAACGATACGAGAGTCTCTTGTAAGAAATCCAAATTTCTTAATTACAGTACGTTTTTCAGGAAACATTTTTGCCAAAACCTGCGAAATTGCGTGCCTAATTGCATATGATTGCGCAACAAGACCACCACCGGAAGCTTTCACTAGTATTGAAAAATCTTTGTAATTAATCTCTGAAGAGGAAAAAGGAGAAACTGAAAGAGCAACGGGTAAATCCTGACCTTGAAAATAATTTATTGCTTCTCTGTCGTTTATTAGATAAGAACCTTTACTGGATTTTGAAATAACAACAGATGCAACCGCTGTTTTCTTTTTTCCTGTTGACTGTAACTTTTTAATCAT
The DNA here is from genome assembly GCA_030830305.1 of Alphaproteobacteria bacterium. Lineage (GTDB taxonomy): Bacteria > Pseudomonadota > Alphaproteobacteria > Rickettsiales > Deianiraeaceae > CAJQOT01. The sequence continues at coordinate 602 of JAURNI010000065.1, forward strand.
ATTACTGTACTTCTAAAACTTCTGGCTTTTGTGCTTCGTGTTTATGTTCCGTACCTTCATAAACAAACAACTTTGCAAATTGTGCATTCCCCAATGGTCCGTTTGGAATCATTCCACGAATTGTTTTTCTAATATATTTCGACATAACGCCTTTTGCGATTGCTTGATTTGGTGTTACTGTTTTTTCCCCACCAGGAAAACCAGTGTGATACCAATATTCTTTATCTTCAAATTTTTTGCCTGTAAAGACAACATTTTTTGCATTTATTATTATTACATAATCGCCATTATCAGAATTCGGAGTAAATGACGGTTTTTCTTTTCCACGCAAAACATTTGCAACTTTAACTGCGATTTTTCCAAGTGGAGCAGAGGACGCATCAACAATGTACCACTTTCTATCTTGATGTTGTATGTATACAAACTTTGTGGTACTCACAGAGTTAACTTTCATTGACTAGAAATAAATGCTTTCCCTTCAAATTAAGTATTTTTTTATTTGTCAAGTCTTTTTGTAATTAAATTGCAATTTCTTTTTCAAAATTTATTTTTGTTCCGCTGTATATTACAATTTCATTACCATACTGAATTTTTGATGTAATCAAATTTTTAAATTTTTCTAAAGGATCGTTATCCATTGGGGAAACATTTCTGAAAAAACAAATTTTTTTACTAACTAATAAAGCGATACCAAGTTCCGCATGTATTATTGTGTTATTATTTAAATCTTTTACCTTTGTTTTCCATAATTCTATTGGTATGTTAAAATATTTTAGTGGTAAGCTCCAAATACATTCTGTTTTAAAAATTTTAGAATACATTTGCATATTTTCTTTTAGAGATAACCTTTTGTTTAGCATTTCTCCAATCTTTATTTCAATAAAAATGTTTTTAAGAAAACTTTTCTTTGCGTAATGAATTGGAAAATTTTCGTATAAAATTTTTTCTTCGTATTTTTTATCCAAAAAATCAAATTCATGTTCTAAGTAAACAATTGATCCACTCGGTATTGTAATATCAAGAGTTTTGCCGTTAATATTAATGTTATTAAATGTAATCATGGTTCATCATGTTTGAATTCTTTGTTAAACGGATTACACTTACAAATGCGTAAAATTGCCATTTTCACACCTTTTAAAATTCCATATTTATTAATTGCAAGAATTGCATAACTTGAACATGTTGGGTAAAAATTACATTGTCTTCCAAGAAAAGGGCTTAATGTGAATTTATAAATATAAATTGGTATTAACACAAACATTGTAATAACTTTGTGTAATATTTTCATTAAAATAATTAATACTTGACTAACACTTAATAGTTTTGATTGTAAAAATCAACAATTGAGTGAAGACATGCAAAAACTTCCACACTGGCCAATTCATACAGGATATGCTTCAAAAGATTCTGTTAGCTTAATGAAAAAAATGCTTGAGTTAATGGGTAATCCACATAAAAAGTTGAAAAATGTTATTCATGTTGGAGGAACCAACGGTAAAGGTTCAACAATTGCTTTTCTTTCTTCAGTTATTCGACATTCAGGTAAAAGTGTAAATGTTTATACTTCGCCGCATATTTTTGATTTTTGTGAACGGTTTAATTTGAATGGAGTTAACGCCTCAAATGAACAAGTATTTTTTGCACTGGAGGAAGTTCGTGCAGTATGCGAAGCGAACCAACTACAACCAACGGTGCTAGAAGCTTCAACTGCTGCGGCATTTTATTTATTTTGGAAATTTCCAGCAGAATACAGCATTATTGAATGCTGTATGGGAGGGCTTTTTGACTGTACAAATGTTTTTGATTCTTCGAACCTTGTGTGTATTGTTATTACTTCTATTTCTAAAGATCATACAAAATTCCTTGGAGAGACAATTGGTGAAATTGCTTTTAATAAAGCAGGAATTCAACGAGAGGGTGTGCCGTCAATTATTGCAAAACAAAAAGAGCAAAACGCAAATGCTTTGTTATTTAATTACGGTAAGAAGTTTTGTATTCCAGCCTCTTTTTTTGGAGTAGATTATTCCATTGAAACAATTGAACCTTTAAGTGAAGAAGAAATTATACAAATGCAGGCAGATGGTCTGCCAGTGAATAAAGATACACAGGTTTTGTATCAAGATAGTACTACAACTCTTTTTTTGCCAATGCCGTCACTACTTGGTGTGCATCAATTAGAAAACCTTGCAACAGCGTTAAGAGTTGCATCTCTATTGAAAATAGACATGCAACAAAATGTTGACCAGGCAATTTTAAACACAAAGTGGATAGGAAGGCTTCAAAAAGTGCAAAACCGTAAGTTTTCAAACAAATGGGAAGTTTGGTTTGATGGAGCTCATAACCAAGGTGGAGCGATAGCTCTTGCGGAGTGGATTTTACAAACAAAAACTGATAAGCATGACTATATAATTATTGGGAAAAGTATGAATGCAGATCAGCAAGGATTTATTTCTGTGTTTAGAAATATCGATGCAACAATTATGTTTGTCACTGTTAAGGGTGAAATTTTACCGGAGATGTCTTCTAATTTACAAAAAATTGCAACAGAGTATGGTGTTAAATCAATTGATGGCAAAACATTTGAAAATGCAATTAATTTACTGCCGCAAAATGAGGAACTTCGCATTATCTGTAGTGGTTCTCTTTATTTATTGAAGGATATATTTACATTTTAGTATAAAAAACTTGACACTGTCAACAGTTGCTTTTTAATAGATAAACTATTATTTGTTTATATGAAAATAAAATCTTTAATCACACTTGGTTGTGTATCAGTTCTTGCTTCATCTTGTGGTATTGCACCAAGCCAACTTGGTCAATCTTTGATTTCTGTTACAAGAGAGCCTGTTTTTGTTACAACAAACACAAGTTACTCCAAAGAAGGGAAAGCATGTGGGCAAAATGTTTTGGGTATTTTTGCAATGGGTGATATGTCAATTGAAGAAGCAAAAAAGAACGGTGGCATTACTAATGTTTCGTCCGTTGAAAAAACTGTTAACAATAGAGTTGTGTTTTCAGATGTTTGCACAATTGTAAAAGGTAACTAAATAAAAAATACGGAGCATTGTTTTCAATGCTCCGTTGTGTTATAACATATGAAAATTAAATTTCTTATATATTTATTTTTACTTTCTTCTTCTTTTTTTTCATGTACTAATAATCAAAAATTTGATGAGTGTTCTTCATTAAGAGAAGCAAAAGAAGATGCAAGAAACAGAGGTGTACCGTTGCTAAATATGATCAACTGTGCAGAGCATCCTAACCATTGCATTTGCAAACTTGCAAACGAATAAAACTATTTATTAAAAGTAGTTGTTGAGTATTCAAAATGAAAGGATTTTTCAGGGTAAATATATGACCTTGCAGAATAACATGCTATTGCAGCTTCACTAAAACCGCACAAAATTAGTTTTAATTTACCTTTGTATGTAGCAATATCACCAATTGCAAAAATACCGTCAACACTTGTTGCCATTGAAGAATGATCTACTTTTATATATTTTTCCTCAAACTCCAAACTCCAATTTTTTACAGGACCAATTTCCATTGCAAGCCCAAAGAATGGTAACAAGAAGTCTGCATCAATTTTTTTGGTTGAGTTATCTGAAATATTTTCAATTTCAATCGCATTCAAATTTGCATTTTGCCCAACGAGAGACTTCATTTGATATGGTGCATGTAATATAATTTTACCGGAAGATATTAACTCGTTTAATTGTTGTAGTGAGCTATCATGTGCACGGAATTTATCTCTTCTATGAATAATTGAAACGCTCGCAATTTCCGAAAGAAGAATTGCCCAGTCAACAGCAGAATCACCACCTCCTGCAATCACAACATTCTTACCTTCAAATTGTTTTTTATTGTTCACCATATAGAAAACCGAGGTATCTTCATACTCCTCAATCCCCTTAAGTGGTGGACGGTTAGGACCAAATGAACCGCCACCAATTGCAATAATAATAGTTTTTGCATTGATTTTCTTTTGTTGTTTTTCACTAATTGTTTTTAGTGTGAATGTTCCGTCAGAATTTTTTGTATAGTTTTCAACAAAAGTGCCAAGCTCCATTTTGTGGTTAAACTTTTCAATTTGTTTAAGGAGGTTTTGTGTTAAGTCCTCTGCTTTAATTGCGGGTATTGCGGGAATATCATAAATAGGTTTTTCCGGATATAACGCAGAACACTGACCACCAGGGTATTTTAGAGTGTCAATAATTACTGCTTTTAAACCAAGCATTCCGGCTTCAAACCCTGCGAACAACCCGGTGGGACCAGCCCCTATGATTGCAATGTCGTACATTTTTGTGGATATTTTTAAAAAATAAATGATAACAATTTCTTCATGTCAAGAATTTCTTGATTTTTCTTTATATTTTATGTAGAGTATTGTATTCATTTTAATATATCTGTGAGGCTTATTGTTGCATTGATTTTCTACTGCACTTCTTTTTATTCTTTTGCATTTGAATTGGTCAGAGACGCAGAAATTGAGGAATATCTTTATGATGTTTCAAAACCTATTTTTTATGCAGCCGGTTTGAAAAAAGATTCTGTTAATTTTTATCTTGTAAAAGAAAATTCTATTAATGCTTTTGTTTATGGTGGGTCAAATATTTTTGTTCATACCGGTTTAATTGAAAGTTCAGATACACCAAACATGTTACAAGGTGTAATTGCGCATGAATTAGGACACATTATGGGTGCACATTTAGTGAAAATGCAACCGCAACTTTCTAAAGCATTGGCAACCTATGCAATTGCAACCCTTCTTGGTGTTGGAATTTTAGCAACAGACAGCTCAATGAGCGGTACAAACGCAGCAATTGCAAGTACAATGCTTGGTCAACACATTGCAGAAAGACAATTTCTTTCATTTTCAAGAACTCAAGAGGCGGAAGCAGATCGTTATGCAATGCTTTTTCTTAAAAAATCAGAAATTTCAAGCAATGGAATGTTGGAACTTTTCAAAAAGCTTGATTCTATGCAAAAAAAATTTGTCAAAGAAATTGATCAATATTCAGTAACACACCCGCTTAGTACACAAAGATTTGATTATTTTATAAATAACCATGTTGTTGGTAAAAATTCATACGATGAAAAATTTTTACTTGAAAGACATAGGTTTATTCAGGCAAAAATTCTTGCTTACTCAAACAACAATACACTATATACCAATTCTAATGAAATTTTTGCAAATGAAAAATACAAACTTTATTACCTTGTATATAAAAGTATTTTAGAAAACAATAATGCTCAAGCACTGAATTTTGTGCAAAAGCTACTGAAAATTAATAATAAAAATCCTTTTTTTCATGAAACCGCTTCAATGATTTACATAAAACTCAATAATTTATTCAAAGCAAAGGAACACTTTAAAAAAGCATTGGAATACTCTAAAAATAACATATTCTTAAAACATGAATTTGCTTCTTTTTTGATTAAAAACTTTAATGACGCACAAAATATTAATAACGCGATTTTTATTCTTGAAAGCTTAAAAAATACCAATGAAGCAAATGCGGTTTTGTATCAAAATCTTCAAATTGCTTATAAAAAACTGAACATGGAGGATTACTATCTTATTTCAAGAATTGAGGAAATTGTGTTATTTGGTGATATAAAAAAACAAGAAAATAAGTTGTCAGTCAATAATTTAATAACACAGCTTGAAATTATACTAAAAAACAACAATAATAATGTTGTTATGGAAAGATTAAAAAGAATAAAACAAA
>JAURNI010000004.1 GCA_030830305.1 Alphaproteobacteria bacterium
ACAAATGTAATTAGTGCAATCAATGTATAAAATGCAAAGAGATTATACTGCAATACCACATAACGTTTAAAACTTAAAAAAATTATAAGATATAAAAATGAAGCAAAAAGCGTTGGTAATATTGGTGCTTGTGGTTCAAATTTGAGAAGAACAATAATAGCAACTGCTTTTGTAAATAAAATCATTTTTAATAATGAGTGCAACTCTGTAATGTCTCTTCCTAACTGTGTATCCTTTACAACACCCCATAAATCTTTGTACCAACTCACGCCAACCTTCTAAAAACCCCTTCACTTGTGAAAGGTAAAATTGGAGCAACCGCCGTTGTGAAATCCATAATCACCGTGTATAAAGTATTGTATGCTGTCAGTTTATCTTCATCGTGCTGTTTTTTCCAAAAGCGATCCTTGTTTCGGCGAATATACCAGTTGTTTAGGGTATCAATGAAATCCTCAATTAACTTGCAAGCGGTTTGAGTGTTATAGCAATCCATTTGTTCTTTAAATTCACGCACAAAAATGTGAAGTTTTGAAAGAATGTAAATATCCATTAAGTTTGCTGAAGTGTAGCTTTTTTGGGCGGTAATACCATCTGCATTTGCATACATTGCAAAAAAGTTGTAGGCATTCCAAATTGGCTTAATTACAAGGCGGAGTATTTCTGCAATACCGTCCGATGTTTTTGGAATGAATAAATCCCCACCATTAACAACTGGGGAAGATACCACAAAATAACGCATAGCATCACTACCGATTGTGTTGAAAACTTCCAATGGGTCGGGATAATTACGCAACCGTTTTGAAAGTTTCTGCCCGTTTTCGTCTAAAATGACACCATGGCAAATGCAGTTTTTAAATGGTTCCTTGCCAAACAGTGCCGTACCAAGAACCATTAAAGTATAAAACCAACCACGAGTTTGTGCCGTGTATTCCACAATGAAATCCGCGGGAAAGTTTGACGGCGTTGGCAGGTATGAACTCGGTTTTGCGGTGAAATTTTCAGGGGTTTTGGCATACCGTTCATCACTAAATGGGAAGTGAGTTGAAGCAAATGGCATTGAACCTGATTCAAACCAGCAGTCTAATACATCTTCTACCCGCTTAATTTGGTATTGGGGGTTAAGAGGATCTGGTGCAACAAGTTCATCAATAAACGGGCGGTGAAGATTGGTTATTTTGAAAGAACCATCTTCTTGTATATAGTATCCACTATTTTTACCAAGCCTGCGTTGCTCAATGTAATAATCGCCGAAGAATTCCTCCATTTCCGCAGTTGAACCAAAGACATATTGAGATTGTAAAAAAGAAAATGAAAATGGGAACGAGTTTGGATTTTCTGTGGCGTGTTTTATAAATCGTTTTTTAAGGTCTTCAAAATTTTGACATATTGTAGCTAACGATGCGTCGCCAAGTTGAATTCCTCCATCAATAATAATCTCTCTGTGACTGTGAAACATTATAGCAAACGGCTTGCAATTTGGATATTTCTTTGCAAAACTATCTATATGTGTAATTGCACTTTCAGTATCGTTAAATCTTACAGGTGTAAAGTGGTTATTTTTTCTGTTAAATCCAAAAAATTGCAAGCGATAATCTTCGTAATTTCCAAAATCATTATAATTTTTTAAATCTGCACGCACTGTACTCGTCTTCCAAACCGGAACAGGGCAACCCCAAAAACGGTTTCTGGAAATTGACCAATCCCTTGCATTTTCCAGCCATTTACCGAAAATACCATCCTTAACATGGCTTGGCACCCAGTTTATTCCTTGTGGTTTTTGTAATTCGTAATAATTTTGGTTGTGATAATCTTTATTCTTGCCAACCTTTGGGGAGCGGTATCCCGTCTGTTTTAATTCAAAACCACACTTTTTGAGTATTTGTTGAGATTTGGTGTTATCGTGTGTTGTGCAAGCCGCAAGCTTATTGCAACCAAACCTTCCAAATGCAATGGAAATAAGAACCTCAATTACTTCACTGCCATAACCTTTGTTCCAGAATTTGTCATCAATTAAATAACTTAACTCAATATCGTCTGTTGTGGTATTAGACCCAGATGGTAAATGAAATGCCAATCCTGCCGTTCCAACGAATGCTCCCGTTTCTTTTTCAAATAAAATAAATCGTGGAAGACCAAACTCTGCCTGTTTTTTATACCATTGAATTTCATTTAAAACCTGTTCTTTGTTTGGGAGTTGGTTTTCTAAGTGATAATAAAACTCCCGAACTTTTGGGTTGTTGTATAGTGTGTGTAGTAAATCCAAGTGGCTTTCATTCACTTGCTCGGCACGAAGTTTTGTGAGTGGTTTTTCTTTAACAACGCCAGAATTAAGTGAACACATGTCATCTTTGAAGTCCGTAACTCTTACATACCACGAAGGGAGGGCTTTGTAAATTAGTGGGGTATCCGTTCGCCAACAGTGAGGATAATTATGCAAATATTGTTCAGTTTTGTGCCACGCATTTTGTTTTTTTAGGAATTTTATAATGTCGTCATTGCAGTCAAAAACTTGGCGGTTCTTCAACGAAAGCACACCAGTTTCCAAAACAAACCAATTGCGTTCCAAACCGTTTCGTTCGTAAATTTTCTTACCTTTATACACAAAACCGATTTTCTCAAGAGCCCTGTGCGACTGCGTGTTATCCTCCCTTGCATATGCTGAAATGGAGTTCACTCCGCAAATTTGAATTAAAGCCTTGGCAATTTCAACAGCATATCCCTTGCCCCAAAATTTTTTGTGAAATGTAAAGCCTATTTGTTTTTCATCGGATTGTATCGTGACATTGTCAATTCCTGCAAGCCCTATAAATTCATCGGTTGATTTTTCAAAAACCATCAAGCGACTGTGGTCAAACTTTTTTTGTAATGCAATGTATAAATCCAATTCTTTTTGAACTTCTTCATCGCTCAAAACCCATTTACCGTAGAACTTGCGAACATCTGCGTCTTGATAAAGTTCTTTAATTAGCGGAAAATCATCTTGTGTAATTTCCTTCGTGTAAAGATTTGCCGTTGTAATGAATCCTAATGTAATAGGTGCTGTATCATCTCTTGTAAATTTATTAGAGTTACTGTCAATATCAAAAATTTCTGCGGTGTATTTGCCTTTTTCGTCAACAGGGCAAACAAGTGAAATTCCAAGCTTTTTGCAAAGCTCAAAGTCGTCTTCACCAAAACCGGGTGCAATATGTACTATTCCCGTACCATCTTCGGTGGTAATGAAATCTCCATGTGTAATTTTAAACGCATTTTGATGATTTTTAAAATATGGAAAAAGTGGCTTATACGATGAACCAATTAACTCTTCTCCTTTAAAAGTTTTTAACAAAGTTGCTTCCTCTTTTAAATTTTTTGTTTTAAGAACACTTGCCAAAATTAATTTTTCATTATTATGTTCAAATACAGAATATTCAACTTCGTTATTTACAGCAAGCATCAGATTTGCGGGAAGTGTCCAGGGGGTGGTTGTCCACACAAGAATTTTACACCCAGCAAAATTACCGTCAAGAATTTCAAACTTCACTGTTACTGTTTTGGAGGATTTTTCACGGTAGGCGTTGTCCATTCTTGTTTCAAAGTTGGAAAGAGGTGTTTCCGCTTTCCATGAATATGGCATCACTCGATAATCTTCATAAATGAGGCCTTTTTCATATAATTTCTTAAATGCCCAAATAACAGATTCCATGTAGGAAGTATCCATGGTTTTGTAGTCGTTTTTGAAGTCCACCCATCGCCCTGCTTTTTGAATATAGTTTTGCCATTCGTCCGTGTATTTCATTACTGAACTCCGACATTTTTGATTAAATGCTTCAATTCCGTACTGAGTAATTGCCAATCTTCCTTGAATTCCAAGTTGCTTTTCAACTTCCATTTCTGCCGGTAGGCCGTGGCAATCCCACCCGAAGCGACGAGGAGTTTTTTTGCCATGCATTGTTTGATAGCGGGCGTAGATATCCTTAATGAATGATGTCAATAAATGGCCATAGTGCGGCAAGCCGTTTGCGAATGGGGGGCCGTCGTAGAACACAAAACTACCATCGTTTGTTTCTTCCACTGATTTCTCAAAAACTTTGTTTTCCTCCCAAAATTGTGCAATTTCTTGTTCAAGTTTTGGAAAATTATTTTCCGTGAATAGTTTGTATGGCATTTAAAATCTTTTGATCAAATCATTAACACACCCTTGATATTTTTCTAAATTTGCTGCATTAACCTGACAACTTTCTCCATGAATAGTGTGTGGTCCAGCTTTAAGTTTGCTCAATGGCGATCCTTCGTGAATTGCGATTTTGAAAGCAGAGTGCATATCCATAACATCAAAAAAGGTATCACTAAGACCTTCCTCGGAAAATATATGTTTTTGACTATTTTTTAGATTTTCAACTTTTTTCCTTACTTCGCCGTACAAAGATTTAAAAGCCATTGCAGCATCTTTATTATATTGAGTACTTTGGTTCAATGGGACGAGATGTATTAATGGCAGTGTAAGGTTGAATTCTTTTGCTTTTTTACTAAATACATCGTATTCATTGTTAATACCATACACAAGGGATGCGATATTATCAATGCCTCGTAACGATGAACCATCTGCTGTACACGGTACAATTAATCTCTTTGTAGCAAGGAGTGCTTGTTTTGTGTATATTGCAAAACTTGGGTTGCAATCCAGTAAAAATACCGCTCTCCCACCTTTATCATTCATTATTCCATCTATAAGGTCTCCAATCCAAGAATGTATTTTTGCCCATGCATCTTGTGGCATATCTTGCCTTGCAAGTCCAGTCATACTATCTACAAGTCTTTCAAGTATTGGATCTCCAACAACGATTGAAAGATTTTCAGGCATTTGATCGTTGTACAGTTTAGCTTTTACTGCATATGAACTTTCATTTCCAGTTTTATTGTATGGAGTATTTTCAATTCGTTTGCGAAAGTATCCCCCAATGGTATTGCCATGATTCATTAAATCTTGTGCTTTTTTGCTACCCATACCATTACCACCAAGAATAACTTCACTAACATTTGCTTGCGGGCAAACATCTATTACAATAACTTCCTTTTCTGGATTGCTAATTGCATATTCCGTTGCAATAACAAATGTTAGTGCTGTTTTTCCAACGCCGCCTTTGTTATTCCAAATTACATATCTTTTGTTTCTAATATCATCCATATTGTGTTTATTAAAATTCTTCATCTAACCTTCCCAAAAATAACCGAGGAATTCGTTCCACCAAAGCCAAATGAATTTGAAAGAACGGCTTTTATTTCCCCAATGTTGCGAGATTTAAGCGGCATTAAATCAAAACCTTCAAGTCCATCTTCCGGGTTTTCAAGGTTAAGGGTTGGAGGAATATCCCCAGTTGTAAGTGCCATAATTGAATAAATTGCTTCAATTGCACCGGCTGCTCCAAGGCAATGCCCTATTGCAGATTTAGTTGAAGACATTACAATTGTTTTCTTTTCCTTACCAAGTAAGTCACGAACGGCGTTGAGTTCTGCCATATCCCCAAGTGGTGTTGAAGTACCATGTGCATTAATGTAGCCAATATCTTTTACATCAATTCCGGCATTTTTAATTGCCATTTTCATTGCAAGTTTTGCACCGAATCCCTCTGGGTGTGGTGCAGTTATGTGGTGAGCATCCCCCGATGCACCGCCACCGTATAGTTCACAAATAATTTTTGCTCCTCTTTTTTTTGCGTGCTCGTATTCTTCAAGAATTAAAATTCCTGCACCCTCACCCATAACAAAGCCATCGCGGGCTTTGTCCCACGGGCGTGAAGCTTTGCGAGGTTCGTCTTCAAAAGATTTTGAAAGAGCTTTAGCCGAAGCAAAACCTGCAATACCAAGTTCGCAAATACAAGATTCCGCCCCTCCAACAACCATAACATCGGCGTCGCCAGCTTTAATAATGTGTGAAGCATGGTAAATTGCATGCCCACCTGTTGCACAAGCAGTTGTAACAGCACAATTTGGACCATTAAAACCGTATTTCATGGAAACATATCCTGAAGCAAGGTTAATAATTGATGCAGGAACAAAAAATGGCGAAACAAATTTCGGAGATTTTTCAATCATCTTACGAGTATTGCTTTCAATTGTATATAGCCCACCAATTCCAGAGCCAATAATTACCCCAGTTCTTGAACGCCCCTCTTCATCTTCCGGCTTCCAATTTGCTTGTGTTAATGCTTCTTCGGTGGCTATTATTGAATATGCCATGAATTTATCCATTTTTTTAACCTCTTTTGGGTCAATATAATCTTCCAGGTTCACAGCAAAATTTGCCTCACTTCTACCATGCTGGGGCTCTTTGATTTCTCCTGCAATTTTAACCGAAACATTAGAAGTATCAAAGCATTCTATTTTTGAAATACCGGAGACACCATTAATAATGTTCTTCCAATTTTGTTCTAAATTTAAACCAATAGAAGTTAAAGCTCCCATTCCGGTAACAACGATGCGTCTCATGTTTTGTTAAAAAATAAAATTAATCTAACGGTTCAAGTATGTAAATTGAATATTCTTTTTTTGGAATTTCAATCTTTTTTTCAAGCTTAAATATTTTGTATGGAAGTTTATCACAAGAATAGGTAACGCCCGGTACAAAAGGAATTGCAATGTACTTTTCTTGTAGAAAGTAAAGTAAATAACCTTCCATCGCCCCACTTAGCTGCCAATCATAAGGAGATGTTTCAAAAATTGCATAATCTTTCGCAGCTCCCGTGGTAATTTTTTTATTCTCCAAGTCAGATATTAATGACAAAATACCAAGACCGACAAGTCCTCGTTTTTCACCATAAAAACCTTTAAGGTTATTCTGTTTTACAATGTGTTGTTTATTTTGTAATTCTTCCGTAAATTCATTTACATTTTTTTGAATTTCCTCAACAATAGTGTAATTGTTATAATAATTCATGCAGTATTCCAATTGGGCAATTTTTTCCGTATAGGTAAAATATTTTGTGTAATCTGTAGCAATGCCGTTAAATTTACTTGTAATTTGGTCCTTAATTCTTGCCGCTTCTTGTGGGGTCATTGTGCTAATATCTATTCCTTCAATATTGCACATTTTATCTTCCGCCAAAACATTAAGAGTATTTTGTACTAATAACGCCTTCTGCAATTCAGCAGTTATATCTGAACACTTTGATGACTCATTAAATGTTCTTTGAATATAAGATGCGATGCTTTGTATTTTATACAAATTTTTCAGGTCACCGTTATTTGCAAGGCAATCATTTATTATTTTTTTAAATTTATTTGCCTGAACCTCTTCAATATTTCCAACAGAAGGTTGGCGTACACTGTCAAAATCTTCACTTGAAATTTCCCGTGCAAAAACACTAAATACTAAAAAAAATGGTATAATATATTTTAACATACTACCTTCTAACAATTTCATTATGTCCGGCACCGGCTGGTATCATTGGCATTACATGAGCATTTTCTGCAACAATACAATTAAAAATAACTGTACCATCATAATTTATGGCTTCTTTAATGCTATTTTCAAGTTCATTTGGATTCGAACATGTCATTCCTTTTAAGTTGAAACTTTCTGCAAGTTTTTCAAAATTTGGAAGGGAATCCGTATAACTTTGGCTGTAACGGTTTTTGTAGAATAAATCTTGCCATTGTTTTACCATTCCCATATAAGAGTTGTTAATAATAAACAGCTTAATTGGAAGTTGGTATTGTGAAATCGTTGAAAGCTCTTGTATATTCATTAGAATTGAGGCATCTCCACTAATACAAATTGTTAAAGCATTTGGGTTTGCAACCTGAGCACCCACCGCTGCAGGAAGACCGTACCCCATCGTTCCAAGCCCGCCAGAAGTCAACCATGTTCGTGGTTTTTCAAATTCAAAATATTGAGCTGCCCACATTTGATGCTGTCCCACATCTGTTGTAATAATTGGGTTTTTATGCTTTGAAAGTTTGTTAATTGTTGAAATTGCATATTGTGGAAGAATTGCTTCACCTTTTTGTTCAAAATTAAATGACTTCTCCGCCCTCCATTCTTCAATTTTTTGAAACCATGGTGAGATATCTTGCGATTTTGTATTTCCCCATTCATAAAGAAGAGCTTCAACAATTGGTTTAGCATCTCCAATGAGATTAACATCAACACTGATAATTTTATTAATTGAGCTACCATCAACATCTACATGAATTTTTTTGGAATCTGGTGAAAATTTGCGAGTATCCCCTGTAACTCTATCATCAAACCTTGAACCTACTGCAATAATTAAATCTGCCTCATGCATTGCAAGATTAGCTTCAACCGAACCATGCATTCCAAGCATTTTAAGATTATTTTTATGGCTTGCAGGAAGTGCATCAAGTCCCATAAGCGTGCAAGTAAATGGAAAGCCTGTTTTGTTAATAAGTTCAAGCAATGGTTTTGATGCATTTGCATTTATTACCCCACCACCAATATAAAACACCGGTTTTTTAGCGTTTTTCATTAGCTCAACCGCTTGTTTTACTGCATATTGGTCAACTTCATTTGCTTGACACTTTCTTTGAATAAACTGGCGAACTGCAATTTCTTTCAAATTACCTGTAAATTCTTGGTTTTGAATGTCCTTTGGAATATCAACCAATACTGGTCCAGGCCTTTTTGATGAAGCAATTAAAAAAGCTTCTTTTAGAATGCGAGGGATATCATTCACATTTTGCACAAGAAAATTATGCTTAGTGCAAGAACGGGTTAACCCCACAACATCTGCTTCTTGAAAGGCATCTGTTCCAATTAACGAAAGAGGCACTTGCCCCGTAATGCACACAAGAGGAATTGAATCCATAAAAGCGTCCGTTAATGCGGTAACTGTATTTGTTGCCCCCGGCCCTGATGTTGCAAAAAGCACTCCAACTTTACCAGAAGACCTTGCGTACCCTTCGGCGGCGTGTCCGGCTGCTTGTTCGTGACGAGTTAAATAATGGCGAATTCTTTCACTACTTGGTCTTTCGGGAAGGGTGTCTCTGTAGCGAAACAGGGCATCGTATATCGGTAAAATTGCACCACCGGGGTACCCAAAAATTTCCGTAACACCAAGGTATTCATGCAAAACCTTGATTACAACATCCGCACCTGTAAGCATATATTTTATGAAATATTAACCGTGTTTTTACTACAAAACAGGGTATTTTGAATACAAAATTATTTCAAGGTTTATTTTTTCTTGCAGTATGTTATAAAATATACTATCATTGTGATGTAACTAATTTAATTTATATTAACTATAATTTACAACTAAAACAACATGAAAGTAAGAATCATAACGATGAGTTAAGTGAAATTGCGGCGGAAGAGAGTACGCACAGAAATAATGTGCAAAATCCTATCATTTTTTCACAAGGAATAAATGATTCAAATGTTGACATTAGTTATTTGAGTAATTTACAAAGTCAATCCCATCAACATCGTAAATGCACCAGAAAAAAGCTGTGCATCATTGGAGGATTGATAGCAGGAGGATTATTGGTTGGTACCGGTCTTGGTGTTGGTCTTGGTGTTGGCTTAAGTACATCTCATAATACATACAAAGACACATCTTACCAAAATTTTACATCTCCCACCAATAACACTTTGCCTGGTGAGAATGTAACACAAAATAATAATACAACAATACCTAGTAATGGAACCCAGTCAGATAATAGCACAATTAACGGTAACGATACTCAGCCAGGTGGAAATGTCACAACACAATCTGAGTGTAAGACAAATTACTACCCCTTCAATGCATGCGAAGCGCTTAAAAGTGGCTGTTATGTGTGGCCGTACGATGATAAAGGACTTAGCAACCTTACTAGTATATACCAATGCGTCAATGGACTTGATGGGGGAAATGATCTTTTTGGATGTATAGATAGGGACCCAACAACAAATTTCACTATGCAAAGTAAGACAGATTCCAATACAACCATGTCTTGTACAAATAAATCAAATAAAAAATTTGAGTTAAATAGTGTAAAATTATCCTGTAACAAGGGTGCAACTGTAGAGCTTGCTATAGGTGGTTGTCGGTAATAAAATTCTTGACATTATAAAACCCCCGTATATGGCATTAGGAAATTCCCATTTTATATGGGGGTGTAGCTCAATTGGTTAGAGCGCTGCCCTGTCACGGCAGAGGTTGCGGGTTCAAGTCCCGTCACTCCCGCCATTTTTTCCGACTTTTTCACAAAAAATAAAAAATTTTAAAAAAGTGCTTTACAAACAGTAAAAAATATGCTATACTCTTTCTAAGCTTAAGTTTATGAATTCGAATTCAACTTTTTAAAAAGATATGTCCGGAATGTTTAAAATTGGGGGGTATGTCGTCATACCTTCGCATGGTTTGGGGAAACTATTAAATAAAGTTACTCAAAAAATTGGTGAAAAAGAAATGGAATTTCTTGAAATTCATTTTGAACAAGAAAACATGAAGATGTTTGTTCCATTTCATAAAGCAAAAAGCTCTGGCATAAGAACTCCAATTACCAAAGATGAAATAGAAAAAGTATACGATATCTTGAAAGAAGATTCTCGCGGTATGAGAGTAATTTGGTCAAAAAGATCGAGAGAATACAACAAAAAAATTCTCACAGGAGACATCTACGCCATTGCCGAAGTAATTCGAGACCTTTTCCGCAACACAAATAACCCAAATCGTTCATACAGCGAAAGAGTAATTTTTGAAAAAGCACTTCAAAGACTTGTGCAAGAAATTGCAGTGGTAACAAATACAAATCTTGCAGATGCAGAGGAAAAAATTATTGATGTACTTTCCAAGTACCACGAAACATATCAAGATACATTTGAAGGTGAAGAAGGATTTACCGAAGAAGAATTTGACGAACCGGAACCTCTACCGCAAAATCTTTGAATTACGAATTTCCGTTGAAGAAATTGCCATTGTTTTTTTGTAAATGACGGTAATTTCTTCTTTTGGAGTTTTTGTTCTTCGTAGAATTTTATGAACGTTTAAACCTCCTCTATTTACAAAAATAACATTTACGGTTTTTAGAATTTCATGAAAACCTTTCCACAAATGGAAATGTTCTAAATTATCCGTTCCCATAATGAAGTACAGTTTATCGTTCAGGTACAGTTTTTTTAGCAAACGCACCGTGTTAATGCTTTCTGCCTTGCGGAATTTTGTTTCAATGGTGGAAATTTCCATCCACGGTTTTGTTGCAATGGCTTTAAGAAGTTTAACCCTTTGATTGAGTGGCAAAAGTTCTTTTCCACTTTTAAACGGGTTTTGAGGAGTCACCAAAAATACAACCCTTTCAACCCCAAGGGCTTTTTTTGCAAATTCTGCTGCTTGTAAATGCCCTTTATGCGGCGGGTTAAAAGAACCACCTAAGAATGCGAGTTTCATTGTGGAAGGAAATTACTTCCCCATTTCACAATTTCTGAAATAGCTTCTTTTGCAGTTGTTCCATACATATATACATCAATAAAAACTTTGATTCTTCTGTACACTTTGTATACAACCCTTTTCATATCTTCTTCCAAGCAAGTATCGCTATTGTGATTGGATAAGCTGCCAAGTACAGAGTAAAGTGGTAATTTTATATAATGCGGTCTAATTTTATCGTAATTGTTTAGCAATAAATCAATTCTATCTAAATTTTGTAAAATAAAAGTACGCACATAAGTATTAGAATTTTCAGGCTTATTTTCAATATTAAGCTGAATGCCCTGCCTTAATTCCTCTACTTCTTTTTTTATTTTGGCAATATCTTCTTCGGCGTTTTTGATTGGGTTGTCAAATGCACTGTTTGTAATAAAATACAATGATGTTATAAAAGAGGCTGTTTTGCACCGACCAAGCATTTCATTTTTATATGAAGTATCGTTGTAACCACTACTTCCGGTAATTTTTAAATTCATATTAATTAATAAACATGTATTTAGAAAATTAATAAACGGATTGACGGTATCATTAATATGATTGGTAGGTACGCCCTTCTCCAATCTTTCATTTTTATAAAATTCTATTTCACCATAAATATATGGTTTTATGTAATACAAATCTTCAATCGTTTCACATTTAAAAACTTCCATTAATAAATCTACACCATACTTTTGTGTTTTTTTATATATTTCATCAATTTGACTAAATATATTATAAACTCTTGCAACATTAGACACAATTCTCAAAAAAACTTTCACTTGAAAATTTATACAATAGCTTTTACAAACAGTTCAAGTTATTTTTAGGTGCAGTGCCACAGTTTGATTTTTCAACATATTCAAGCCAAATTTTCTGGCTTTTGGTTTGTTTTGGTATCTTTTTTGCATATGTTAAATTCTACTTCCTGCCAAAATTGGAAGGTATTCTGAATACAAGAAATAACGAAATTAGAGACACCAAAGAAGAAATTGAAGCAAATAACAAGCAAGCAAATGCAAACTTTGAGACTGCCCATGCAAACATTAAAAACACACATGCTCTTGCAAATAAAATAATTTCCGAAGCAGAAGAAAAAGCAAAATTTGATGAAGACCAAACATTAAACGAAATTGAAAAAGCTCAAAAAAAGGCAATTGAAGAAGTTCTTGCGAAACAAAAAGAAGGCTTTTCGAAGGAAATAATTAATAAAGCAGTACTTGAGTGTTCGGAAATTGTTCTTAAAAACATTGGCATGGAGGTAAAGACGGAAGAGCTTGCAAAAACTCAAAAATCAATGCAAAAATAAAAGTGTTTCCAGAGCTTTATAAACAATTTCCAGGGGTAAAACCTCATGTTTTACAGGCATTGGTTTTACATGTTATGGCACTGGAAGATGTTTCTCAAATCATTACCTGTGACAGAAAGTTGAACTATCAAGAATTTTCCCTTCTTAAACATTATCTTACAGAACATTTAGACGGAAAACCACTTGAGTATATCACGGGTAAGTGTAATTTTTATGGAATTGATTTTATAGTCAATAATGATGTACTAATTCCTCGTATTGAAACAGAACTGTTGGTAGAAAGAGCAATTAATAAAATTGGCAACGCAAAATGCAAAGTACTTGATTTATGCACAGGTTCTGGAGTAATTGCAGTCAGTATTGCAAAGTACTGCAGCAATGCAGAAATTACAGCAGTTGATATTTCTACAAAAGCGCTTGAAATATGTAAGCAAAACATTCAGAAACATAATGTTGAAGGGCGTATTCATACACTTGAGCATGATATTTTAAAACAATTACCAAGTGGAAATTTTGATTTCATACTTTCAAACCCGCCGTATATTGAAACCGCAACAATTCAAAACCTTGAAAATAGTGTTAAGAACTTCGAACCATACCTTGCCCTTGATGGCGGGACGGACGGACTAATTTTTTACAAAAAATTTAAGGAATATGCTTCCTTGGTTACAAATTGTGTTTTTATGTTTGAAATAGGTTTTAATCAAAAAAATGCAATTTGTGAAATTTTTAAAGCATTTAACCCACAAATTATACAAGATTTCAACCACAACGATAGAATCGTATACTTTGATGTATAATATTTCTTGACATCGCTGGCAAATTGTGAAATGTTACACACATAACATGTGAAGAGTTTTCTATGCAGTAATATGAAAGATATAAAACAAAAACTTCAAACTGTAGACGAAATTGTTGACAGCAACATTGCAAATATTAAGGCTCTAATAAAGCAATCTGAAGAACTTGAACAAGTGATATCACATATTAACGACGAAGAAATAAAACAATCGTTGGGAAAAATTAAAAATAATATTGATTACAGCCTGGAAAATCTTTTTGAGGATACCAAAAAACTTTTTGAGCAGTATAAACAATTAATGTCTTCATTGTAATGTCTGTAAAAATGGAAACAAGGGGCGAAATTCAGAAAAAAAAGACATCTTTGTCTTCCTTGTATCAAAAAGTTAACCACTTTGAAAAAGATAAAATTGAAGACATTCCATATAAAAACCAAAAACAACACAACAGCCAGGCACGCTTAAAAATTACAAAATTGTTTTTGTGGGGGTATTTTTCTTTGATTGGCGGTAGTTTTATTTTTTGCCTTGTTTATAACATTTTAGCTGGCTGGCTTAGTAAAAAACTTAGTTTTACAACTCCAATAGAATACATTAATGTTATACAAACTGTTTCACTAATTACAACCACATTGAGCGGTGGCGTGGGTTTTGTCATTGGTTATTATTTCAAGAATGATGAAAAAGACAATCAAAGGGATTAAAATTATTGAATACCAAATTTTTTAAGCTTATTTGGCATACCATCAAAAAGATGGGCGTCTGCCCTGTGTGGTTGTTTTTGAGTAATTACCGGCCAAATTTTGGAATACTTTGCATTAATTTCAAGCCAATCAACATTTTCCTCAGACTCAGGCTCAATCGCCTTAGCCGGACATTCGTCAACACAAACGCCACAATCAATACAAATTTCAGGGTCAATAACAAGAAAATCTTCACCTTCATGGAAACAATCTACAGGACAAACGGCAACACAGTCCGTGTATTTACATTTAAGGCAGTTTTCTTTGACAACATAAGCCATTTCACTTTTGAAATATTTTATCTACTCTAGTTTATAAACCTGAGAGGTTTTGTCAAGTATTTTTAATTTGAAGGAATTCTTTATATTTAGAAAATTAGTATCTCAATCTTTTTTAAAAACCATGTTGAAAGCCTAAATTTACACTGTATTTGTTTTTGAGCATTCCATTCCCAAGTTTTTGATACGCAGGAACGCCAACTTCAAGTAAAACTTTACCATTTGGAATGAAGTTGTTTTTGTAGTTCACGCCAATGTATGTATTTATAGTCTCTCTATGATAGAGTTTCGGGTTTGCAGTTGGAGATATTAACATAAGTTCACTGTCTACACCTTTAATATTGGTAGTTTTAGAATATTCCAAACGCAAAGAAGAAGAAAAGCCGGCACCAAGTATTTTTGCAACCCATGTTGTAGCGTTATAGGTGTTGCCGAACTTATACCCGTTTTTATTGGTATCAAGTCTAATAAGACTAAAAGCCTGCGTACCAACCTCATAACTATTTTCAAAAAAAGACCAGCTAACCTGCGGACGCAAGGAATGCGAACCTGAACCGGTTTGCATCATATAATCTGCTTTTTTATTTGTACCATGGTCAGAATATCTTTTGTTTATATTTCCGGTTGGCAATACCAAACCAATGTTAATTTGTGCATTTTGGGTATCATCTTTGAAAATTTGGTACATTGCAGTAATTTCTGTGTCACCAATTCCACGCGAACTATGTTCGTGCGTGTGCTGATGACTCCCATGCCCCATAACCATTGTCATGTCCATTTCCATGTAATGTCCCATTAGCATAATGTTGAATTTATCCGTAATGCCATACATTCCGCCAAGCATATACATTTGCATTGGCATTTTTTGTGGTGCTCTATCATACTCCATTAGAACATCATCAACGGAGGCATCATAAAGACCTTTCATTTGTGAATGCACTGCGTTGTACATCATCATAAATTCACCTTTTTTGTGGGTGTGGTCTCCCATAATTCCTGCAGGGGCGTTGTGCTGCCCGGCAAAAGAGATGTTTGAAACAAGCAAAAAAAGCGAGAGAAGTTTACGCATAAAAAATAGCAATTAATTCGCCTTATCAATTTAGAAAATTGTTTTGTCAATAATAATTCCAAAACATATTGCCATCATGTTGATAATTGAAAGAAAAAATGTTTTTCTTGCCCAAGATGCATTTTGGCAAACACCGTCTCCAATTTTAAAACCTTTAAAAACCTCATAAAGCCATAATAAGCAAACGAATGAAGAGATAGAAAGATGAATAGTGCCTGTAAAATTAAAATAGTACATTGAAATATTAATGATCGTGAAAATACAAACATATCCAAACATGCTGTACTTTGTATATATTAAACCTTTAATTGATGGAACTGTTGGAATTCTTGCGTTTTTGTAGTCATTCAAACGAAAAATTTCAATAGCAAAAGAGTGAGGCATTTGCCAAACAACAAGCATTAAGAAAAACAACAACCCTGAAAGTTCTATTGAGCTTGAAACGCTAACAAAACCAATCAATGGTGGCATTGCTCCCGAAATTGAACCAATATGTACACCATAAATTGATTTTCTTTTGGCGAGTATTGTATAAAGCACAACATAAGAGAACAATCCAAACGTCAGTAGCGTAAACGCAATAATATTGAGAAATATATACGCTCCAAAAAGACCATAAATACCAAGAAAAACGCCAAAAATTAAAGCAATTGTTGCCGATACCTCGCCCCTTGCAAGCACACGATTCTTGGTACGCTCCATTAGGCGGTCAATGTCTCTGTCAATATAATTGTTAATCACACAGCCGGAAGATATTACAAGAGATGTCCACAAAATTGTATGCAAAAGAAGCTGAATAGAACCACCAGCAGCAAGGACAAATCCTGCAATCACTGGGGTCAGATTCCCAAAAACTATACCAAATTTAACAAGGGACAAAAACTTCCAAATAGCACTTTTGCCTTGGGCATTGTTACCCATATTACATCATATTAGTATTGAGGTTATACATTACCCATAATGAACCTGCAACAATGATGAAAATCATAATTAAGGAAAACACAAAGGAAATTAAGTTCCATCTTGTACCTTTTTCGCTTCCAATATGAAGGAAGTAAATTACTTGTATTAAAATTTGCACAACGGCAAGAACAGCAATTACGCCGTAAGTTGTATTTACTGGAAATGTTTTGAAAGTAACAGCAAAGTAAGATGCAAGTGTTAAAACAATAGAAATTGTAAGCCCAACGAAGTAAGACTTATATGTTATACGAGAATCAATCATATAGCGTTCATTAAATAAACAATTGTGAAAACACATACCCAGATAACATCAAGGAAGTGCCAAAAAAGACCAAGACAGTAAAGCTTTGTGGTGGTTTTTGTAGTAATTCCACCTTTTGCAAGATGAATCATTACAAGTATCATCCAAAAAAGACCGGCACTTACATGCAGACCATGGGTTCCAACCAAAGTAAAGAATGAAGAAAGTGCAGCATTTGTTTTGAAACTGTAACCTTCATGAATTAAATGACGAAATTCATTTATTTCCATTCCAATGAAAGCTAACCCAAGTAAAAATGTTGCTCCAAGCATTTTAAACATCATGCACTTTTTGTTGTCTCGTGCAAAAAGTAATGCAAGGCCAAAAGTGAAGCTGCTAAACAATAGTATTATCGTTTCAGTAAGAACATACGGCATGGAAAAAAGACCTCTAAGAGATGGACCCATGGCTGTGCTATCTTTTAATACAATAAATGTTGCAAAAAGAGCAGAAAACAGAATGCAGTCACTCATTATATACACCCAAAAGCCAAAAATACTATTTTCGCTTTGATGATGTTCGTGACTATGATTATCTAATTCGTGTGCCATATTTTTTAAATAAGTTATATATTCTGAGCATAAGATTTTTCAATTACCTCAACTTCCTTTGCAGTAATGTAGTAATCGGTGTTCTCTTGAAATGAACGATATACCAAAAATACAATACAAAGAATTGTTGAAATTGCAGCAAGCCACCAAATATGCCAAATAATTCCAAACCCTATAAAAAATGTAATTCCACCCGCAAAAACACCAAGACCAGTATTTTTTGGCATATGAATATCTTCATATTTTATATTTTGTTTGTTAGTAATTTGATTGTTTAAGTTTTCTTTTTTTTCCTTCATGTCACAAAAAGCATCGCGTTCGTGAACATGAGGTGTTACCGCAAAGTTATAAATAGGAGGAGGAGATGGCATTGACCATTCAAGCGTTCTGGCGTTCCAAGGGTCACCAGTTGTATCTTTGAGTTTTTCACGCTGAATAATACTTACAATTAATTGTAAAACAGTAAATCCAATTCCGGTTGCAATCAGTGCAACGCCACACACGGAAACAATTAAAAATGGTGTCCATTCGGGATTTGTATAATAGTTAAGCCTCCTTGTCATACCCATTAATCCTAAAATATACAATGGAACAAATGTTACATAAAAACCGATGTTCCAACACCAAAATGACGCTTTTCCAAGTTTTTCGTGAAGTTTAAACCCGAAGATTTTTGGAAACCAGTAAATTAAACCGGCTAAATACCCAAACAATACACCACCAATAATTGTATTATGGAAGTGCGCAATTAGAAATAATGAGTTATGTACTTGAAAGTCAATCCCTGGAACAGACATCATTACACCGGTCATTCCACCAAATGTAAATGTTACCATAAAACCAAGAGTCCAAAGCATTGGGGTAGAAAAAATAATTTTTCCTCTAAACATTGTAAAGAGCCAGTTGAAAATTTTAATACCGGTTGGCACGGAGATAATCATTGTAGTGATTCCAAAAAATGCATTCACATTCGCACCGGAACCCATGGTAAAGAAATGGTGCAGCCATACTATCATTGAAAGAATAAGAATAACCATTACAGCCCAAACCATACTTGCATAGCCGAATAACTTTTTTTGTGAAAATGTTGCAACAACCTCGGAATATATTCCAAATGCAGGAAGCACAAGAATGTAAACCTCTGGGTGTCCCCATATCCAAATAAGGTTGATGTACATCATTGCATTACCGCCAAGTTCAGAGGTAAAGAAGTGCATATCAAGAAGGCGGTCAAGCGAGAGCACCCCCAAAGTTACTGTTAAAACAGGAAAGACTGCAATAATTAAAATAATTGATGCAAGGCATGTCCAAGTAAAAATTGGCATTTTCATTAACTTCATACCAGGCGCACGCATTTTGATAATCGTTACAAAAAAGTTAATTGCTGAAAGCAAAGTGCCGACACCGGAAATTTGCAACGCCCAAATATAATAATCAACACCGACTCCTGGCGAATATGTTAACTCCGAAAGAGGAGGATATGCAAGCCAACCGGTTGCAGCAAATTCTCCAATCAAAAGTGATGCATTTACTAACATTGCCGAAGCAACAAGAAGCCACAATGAAAGTGAGTTTAGAAATGGATAGGCAACATCTCTTGCGCCAATTTGAAGAGGTACAACAAAATTCATTAAACCAAAAAGAAATGGCATTGCCATGAAGAAAATCATAATAACTCCATGTGCTGTGAAGATTTGGTCATAATGTTCAGGCGGAAGATACCCTGCACCCTCACCAAGAGCCATTGCTTGATGAGTTCGCATAAGAACGGCATCTGCAAAACCACGTACAAGCATGATAAATGCAACAACAAGATACATCACACCTATTTTTTTGTGGTCAACGGTTGTAAGCCATTCCTTCCAGAGCCATGTCCACTTTTTAAAGTATGTTAGTAATGTAAGAATGCTAATCGCTCCAATACCAATCGCAATCCCTGTAACTTGCACAATGGGATCCGTTGGGATTGCATCAAAACCAAGCTTTCCAAAAATATTCATATTTATGATAATAAATTATAGTATTCTAGATCAATAAATGTATTAAACAAAGACATTTCAATTACAAGCGGTAGTATTGAGTAATATTTATCTTTCATATATTTATCAATGATGTGCTTTTTTTAATTCTTTATAATATTCTCCCACTTGAAGATCTTTCTTGTGGTCTTCAATGGTATAATTATTTTCATGGTGATGGTGTGCGTTACCATGAGGCATTTCATGCGACATTAAGTATTTTTTTAAAATATGCTCAAAAAGAGCGTCATCAAATTTGGAATAATACTCTACTTTGTTATTTTTTGTTGGTGGCAATAGAGTTTCGTAATAAAGTTCTTTTGTTAAAGATGTTTTTTGGTCTTTTACTTTTTTCACCCAAGCGTGAAATTCTTCCTCAGATCCAGCATTTACTTTAAAGTTCATACCGGAAAATCCATGACCGGAATAGTTTGAAGAATAACCATCAAATTCACCGGGTTTTTCAGCAATTAAATGAATCTTTGTTTCCATTCCCTGCATTGCATATATTTGCCCACCAAGCTGTGGTATCATGAAAGAGTTCATTGGGGCATCTGCTGTAATGCTGAAATTAAGCGGCCTATTGACTGGAACTTGAATATAATTCACTGTTGCAATATTGTATTCTGGATAGAAAAAAAGCCATTTCCAGTCAAGTGCAACCACCTGAATTTCAACGGGCTTTTGCGTGGAATCAAGTGGGCGATATGGATCAAGTTTATGAGTAGAAATCCATGTAATAGCTGAAAGAATAACAATAATTACCGAAGGAATTCCCCACCAAATAATTTCAAGCGTTGTATTGTGTGCCCAATTAGGAGTATACTTCGCTTTTGTACTTGATGCACGATACTTCCATGCAAATAAAAAAACCATAATGATAACAGGAACAACAACAATTAACATTAATAAAACTGCTGTAATCATTAAGCTTTTTTCCTGTGCTGCAATTTCACCCACAGGGTTTAGTACTGCTAGATTCATTATATACCCACATTAAATGTGATGTTTTAATTATTAGTTGTAGGCAAAAGTCAAGTTTTATTTATGTATATTTCCGATTTTGAATAAAATATGTTAACAAATAAAGAATTATATTCTTACATAATAACATTATACCCACGAGACCTCAAACACCGTACAATAATGTATTTTTTCTCTTCTTTGGTTTGCATTGCTTGTGAACCCGCACCAATGCCAGAACCAACGGCAGAACCAACGGCAGCACCTGCTAAATCCCCTCCAAGAATAGCACCAAATATTGCACCTGCACCTGCACCGACAACTGCAGAAGTTTTCGTGTCAGCATTCATGTACCCCCTTTGCTGTGAAAGCTGTTGGCAATACGCAAGAGTATTATAGTAAGCTTGATCCTTCACGCCATCAACGATAGGATCATAACTTGAACCTGTACCCTGACATGATGCAATAATTAAAAATAAAGCAAAAAATAAATTTTTCTTTAACATAAACGGAAAAAAAATAATATATTGAATATAATAATGTGAATACAGAAATAAATCAACTACTGATTTTCGACACCGTTAAACATTAACTCTTCCAAGCATGCGCAAAGTATATGGCCTGTAGCAATATGTCCTTCTTGAATATTTGGTGTCTCAGCTGATGGAATATTAAGGGAAATATCGGCAATTTCTCCAATATCTCTTCCGTGTTCACCAAGAAAAGCAATGGTTTTAAGCTGTAATGTTTTTGCAACTTGCATTGCCTTTAAAACATTTTTACTTTTCCCAGATGTTGAAAAACCAATAAGAATATCATCTTTTTTTCCCAAACCTTCAACTTGCCTTGAAAATATTTCATCAAAGGAAAAATCGTTACCAATTGCTGTTAAAGCAGAGGTATCCGTTGTTAACGCAATTGCAGAAAGAGCCCTTCTATTAAAGGAAAATCTACCAATAAGTTCTGCTGCAATGTGCTGGCTGTCAGCAGCTGAACCACCATTTCCGCAAAGCAGAATTTTACCACCATTTTCCAAGCATTCTTTAATTAAAAGCACTGATTTTTCAATATTTGAAATTAATTCAGGGTTTTGAAGAATTGCATTAAAAGTATTTCTTGTTTTTATGTACTGATTCTTTATTAAATCCTGCATATAATCTTTATTAAATTACCCATAAAACTAGTTTATTGTTTAAAAAATGCAAGGTTTAGTTATCACTAACTACTAAAACTTTATGTCCTACAATTTTACCATTTTGCATTTCATTAAAAGCCTGTTGTAAGTGGGAATATTTATATCTATGAATGTTTGGTCTTAAAATATGGTTATGAATATTTTCAAAAATCATGTTTGCAGTCAGTCCAAGTTCGGCAACATTTGCTTTTGAATAAAAAGTTGATGGTGTTGTAAAAAACAAAGCTTTTTTTTCAAAATGTTTTGCTGCCATTCCCTTGAGCTCACCGGATAGGTCTCCATAGTTTACATAAAGTCCAAATGGTGCAAGAGCTTTTATTCCTATTGCATAAGCTTTAATTCCCATTGAATCATAAAAAGCATTCAGCCCAAGCCCGGTACCTGAATACTTTTTTGCTTGTTCAATAAACTTTTCAGATTCAGTATAAGAAAATGATGCAACGCAGCCATTTTCTGCAGCAATCGCTTTATTGGCAACATTTGAAAATAAACCAATGGTTTTTACCCCAACACCACTTGCCCATTGTGCAAGATAAGAAGCAACACCACCAGACGCAGATGTTATGCCAAGAACATCGCCCTTTCTAAGGGTATATGTACGAAAAAGCAACATGTGTGCTGCTAACGCTTTAAATAGTGTAGCGGCATGGTCGCTGGAAATATAATCCGGCACAGGTAAAAGAAAATTTTCATGAATTGAGATTTTTTCGGAAAATGCACCAATGCCAAATGCTGTTGCATAACACACCCTTTGTCCAGCTTCAAATTTTTTTTCACATGTAGGATCTACACTTTCAACAATACCCATTCCTTCAAAACCAAGCAACTTCTTGCCACCTTCAAAATTAGGGTTTTTAAGAGCAGTGATATCATGATGATTCACACCTGCAATAAGATTTCTTACAATTACATGATTTGGCTTTAATTGAGGATCCGCAAGTTTTGCAAGCACTAATTTTCCGTTTTGAACAACATACCCCTTCATTTTTTAGAATTAATTTTGATTAACAGCCTCCAGAGTGAACATATCTTCTTTTCCGGGTGTTTTGACTAAATCTACAACAAAAAACAAAGAAACAAGAAGAATTAACAATGCAAGCAAAAAATTAATATGTTCAAATTTGATAAACCTTCCAACAACATTTCCAATAAAAGAACCTAATACACCACCAACGATTAAATCAATACCAAGTAATAAATCCAGAGATTCAGTTTTAAAGATATTCATGGCCGTGACAAAAAGCGTAATAATAAAAATTTGTAATAATGATGTCCCAATAATAACATTTTTCTTTATACCAATGGTATAAGTCATTATTGGAACTACAATAAAGCCTCCGCCAATACCCATAATACCCGTGAGAATTCCTACAAGGAATCCAAGGAATCCAAGAAAGATAATACTAATTTTTTTACCGGAATGCGGAAAATCTACTTGCCATGGCAAAGTTTCCACAAAAGATTGTTTGGTATGCTTTTTTTTCTTGCCATTTAATGCAAAACGAAGAAGAATGCTAAACGCGGTTGCTGTCATAACAATTACATAAGAAAGAGATATAAGTATATCCACCTGGCCAATTGTTTTCAATTTTTGCACAATTATGACTCCAACATAAGAACCCATAATACCAAAAACTGCCATTATAATGGCCAGTTTACAATCAAGCGATATCGGTTTTAATTTTGTTAAAACCCCCATCAGCGAAGAACCGATAATTTGTTGAGTTGCACATGCTGTTGCAATATATGGCGGCACACCTATGGCAATTAAGAAAGGGGTTGCAATAAAGCCTCCACCAATGCCAAAAATATTGGAAAGAAAACCTGCAATCATACCAATACCTGCAATAAAGTAAATATTTGCATTTATTTCTGCAATTGGAAAATATATGTTCATTTGCACTAACTAATTTCTATTAGTGTAGCATGTTTTTTAGTACTTTGCAAGAGGTTATGGAGAATCTAAAGATTGATTACCAATTTGATTAATATCTTTTTTTA
>JAURNI010000066.1 GCA_030830305.1 Alphaproteobacteria bacterium
ATATGAGTTGTGTCCGCTTCGCAAACGCCTTGAAACATAGATGTAAAACCATTTTCTGCAACATGGCGTAATCTTTGTAAAACGAACCACGATGTTTTTTGTGTAATGCCGACTTGTTTTGCAAGCTGAACGGAAGATAAACCTTTTGAGTTTGAAGTTACCAAGTAAATACAAACAAACCATTTACGAAGTGGCAATCTACTTTCTTCAAAGATTGTACCTTTGCGAAGTGAAAAATCAAATTTACAATCCATGCAACGATTTCTTTTGTAATTCTTTTTAAACTCAAACACATTTGATGAACCACATTCACTACAAACAATTCCATCTTTGTGCAAGTTGGCTTTCAAAAAATCATAACATTTTTTTTCAGTGTTAAAAAATTCTGTTAAGTCCATCAAGTTTTTAAAGTTTTTCATATACTTTTCTTTGTTAATTAATGATAACAATTAATATCCGAAAAGTCAAGTAAAATCTTGCATTTTTATCATTTTTTGGGAAATAAATATCGTGTTTTTTTTGATGTAAAAAATCAATTATTATGGGAAGTAATTATATAATTACCAAAAAATAAATCAAAAAAAGCTTGACATTTACAAAAATGTAAATTGTAATAATGCGTATTCAGTATAGTGAATACTTCATAAAGCTGTTTTGGTTAATTGCGAATTTGCGTGATTGGAAACTTTCACGCAAACATTTTTTAAGTAATATGTCAGAAAATATAAATCCAAATAATAAATACTTTAACAAAAGAAGAAAGTTAGCTACATTATCATTGATTTTATCATCTTTCGTATGTTTTTTGGCAATTTTTATACTGAGACCATACGCTTCAAATCCTGAAATTGCAAAATATATAGCTCTTATATCGGCAGTTGAAGCAATAAAGGACGGAGTCTTGGTATCTCTATACCTAGTTATTGCAACCATACACGATATATCGTTTGAAAAGATTGCTCAATTTGCAAAAGATATTAATGAAGCACGAAAGTGAAACTAAACATAGACACTGTGATTGTTTTCATCAAATATATCAACTAAAAACATACATTGAGGTTCATTTTTACATAGAGTTGCAACATACTTCATTGCAATTCCATATTTTTGCCTTCCGCTCTCTTGGTCGGATAAAATTTCATTAAGTAAAATACTTATATCATTTTTAAATATATCATTTTTTTGCTCAATTGGTGCAACCTTCAATCTAATTACCTCCTTCTTAAATAGTTTTAATGCGTCAATATCGTGAGCCTTACTATAAATAATTCGATTATGACCATATTTATCAGCCTCTTTCATTGATTGTATTGCATTTTTTGCTCTCTCAATCATCATAAATTGATGTTGCTTACTTAATGATTTATCAGTTGATATATCTTTTGCGTGCTGAAAGCAGCAAGCTTCTCCATATTTCTTTTGACTTTCGCAACCAATCCTATCGCATACTTGGTTATTGGCACGCTTGACACTCGTCATATTCTTGTATATTAATTACTTCATTTTTTGTGTTTTGCCCTGGTGCTTTTTCTGCCCTTTGAATTGAAGATGAGCGACAGTAGTAAAGTCCCTTTACGCCCTTTTCCCAAGCATCAAAGTGCACTTTATGCAGAACTTTTTTTTCAACATTTCCTGCAAAAAACAGATTAACTGATTGCCCTTGGTCGATAAATGGCTGTCTATCTGCGGCGTGCTCAATAATCCAACTTTGGTTAATTTCCATTGCAGTTTTGAATACGGCTTTTTCTTCTGGTGTAAGGAAGTCTAAATGTTGAACAGAACCTTCGCTCAAAGAAATTGAACTCCACACCTTATCAGTATCATATCCTTTTTCTTGAAGAAGTTTTTTAAGTGATTTATTCCGAACAATAAATGAACCTGAAAGAGTTTTTTGAGTATATGAATTTGCAGCGTAAGGTTCAATACCTGGGCTTGACTCACCACAAATATTTGATATTGAAGCCGTAGGTGCAACAGCCTGCAAGTTTGCAAATCTACTCTTAATGCCCAATTCTAATGCGTCAGGACACGCTCCTTTTTCGTCCGCAAGCTTCTCGTTAGCAATATCACATTTTTCACGAATGTGCTTAAAAATGGCTTTATTCCACGATTTAGCGGCAACACTTTCAAATGGCACCTGCTTACCTTGAATGAATGAGTGAAATCCCATAACGCCAATTCCAATTGAACGCTCACGCATTGCCGAATATTTTGCTTTTTCCATTGAGTTTGGTGCACGGTCAATAAAGTCTTGCAAAACATTATCTAAAAATCTTGCAACATCTTCAATAAAAAGTTCATTATTTTTCCATTCATCAAAATACTCTAAGTTCAGAGACGATAAACAACAAACGGCGGTTCGTTCTTTTTGTAAGTGGTCAAAGCCAGTTAGTAAGTGTATTTCACTGCAATTTCCAGTTAAAATTCCATTAAATACCCCCATACCTCTCTTTGGCTCAGTGAAACAGTAAGTATCAGATACTCTACCTTCATTTTTAATTTCTTTAATATATACAAATGCAGCCGCCTTTCTTTGAGGAAGGTGCATTAAATACTGCAATCTTTCAAATTTCAAGCCCATACAAACAAGCGTATGTAAGTCGTTTGAGTTTATTAGCAGTCTATTAACGGCTTTGCATTTGTAGAGTGCAAGTTCATTACTTCCATCATTTTTTGGCAATTTATACATACCTTCACTTCTTGTAAATACAATTTTTGGATTACAGCCTAACTCTTGTAACATTTTTTGCACTTGCAAAAGAAAATCATAATTGACACTAGCTATTTGCAAAGACTGGTTGCTCCCAGTTCTTGCAATAGTTCCATCAGAATCACAAAGTCCAGCTAGCCAATTAAGCTTTGATTCGATTTTATAATCAGAAGTTGGAACATAAAATTTATATTTTAAAACACCATTTTGTATGTCAAAATATATTCTATTTTGCGTTTCTTGACTGCATTCATTAACTTTTGGCATCTTATTAAGTTCTAGCCTTGATTGACACTTCGACTTTTCGCCATACAAATATATTCTACTTTTGCCACTTTTTAATTTGCAACCATCGCCAGAATAGAAGCCATTTGCATAAGAAAAGTCTAAATCTAAACTACCTTCAATAACTGGAAATGTGCTTTTAATTATTTTGTCGCCAATACAAAGTTCATTTGTTCTTTTTTCTATAATTTTTGTTGCCATACCTCTTGAATCTTGTTTTTGAATATACCACTTATGATATTCTGTGCATTCTAGTGTTTGTCCATCACTTGTTTTAACGGTAATAAGATTTTGATTTTTCCCAGTTTTTCTTGGAGTTACCTTACTCCATTCAAAGCCATTCCAAATAGTAGTTTCTTTATTCGCACAATTTTGTATTTCTTGCCAACCATTTGGAGTTAATATTAATGTTTCAGGTGCTACGCACAAATTTGATGTCTTAACTTTTTGACCATATTTTTCTTCAAGTTCCGTATATACTTTTGACTTATTTTTATTTACATTGCCAGTATATAATATGTATGGCTCGCCGGTTTCTACTCTTGAAGCAAGAATTTTAATCCAGAGGTCTCGTGCATTAACAGTGCTTACAACTTTCCCCGATGACGGACTTACCAAATTCCAAGGTTGGCCTTCCTGAACGGCGTTCATAAAGGCATCGCTAATGCAAACACCGTGGTGAATGTTAAGACATCTGCGGTTTGTATCGCCTGTTGGTCTTCGAATGTCAATAAATTCTTCAATTTCGGGGTGGGTATCTTGCATATAAACCGCAGCAGAACCTCTTCGAAGAGCCCCCTGTGAAACTGCCAAAGTCATTGAGTCAGCCACCTTAATAAAAGGTATAACACCAGTTGTTTGCCCTTTTTGTGTAATTTTCTCGTTAATTGAGCGAATATTTCCAACATGCGATCCAATTCCGCCACCAGTTGCAGCCAAATATACGTTTTCATTCCAGGTTTGAGCAATTGAATCAAGGGAATCCTGCATTTCATTTACAAAACAAGAAATTGGAAGACCACGATTCGTTCCGCCATTCGCCAAAATTGGAGTAGCAGGCATAAACCACATTTGTGAAATGTAGTCGTAAATGCGTTGTGCGTGCTCCGCATTGTCGGCATAAGCAGAAGAACATCTTGCATACAATTCCTGCTGTGTTTCCTTAACTTCCGTTATAGTTCCGTCTTCATTTTGCATTTCCTTTGTAAGACGGTATCTATCTTTTGTTGTTGCATCTGAAAATTTAGTTATTAGACTATCTCTTGAATAATCAAGTTTTATTTCATATTTCATTTTTATTATAAAAATTCTATTATTGCTTGTTTTGCCGTATTGCATTGTGCTCCACTCAATCTATTAACTTCTTTTGAAAAGTCAAGGAAAATAACAGTAGGAACTGAAATTATATTGTAAATCATTGCATAATCTTTAAAGTCTCCTTCGTTCGGTATATCGCTTGAACGAACAACTTTTACAAGTCCTTCACTTATTTCGCTTGCAAGTCTATTTTTTAGTGCATCACAAGGCTTACAATTACCTTCTGATGTAATCATTATTATCTCTTTCATTTTTTGTTTTAATAGTTATTTATTTTTGTGGCTTTCTGAAATTTGAATATTTATAATCAACTGTCAAATTGGTATTTGTAATTATCTCTATATCAAATTCAATAATTGATTGTTCGTCAAATATACAGCTCATAAATACTTCTAACTCCTCATTTGTTGTTATTTCTTGCTCAATTTCTGAAAAACAAAAGTTTGACCCATTTTTCACAATAATTTCATTTAGTATTATTGCAGTAGTTGGAACTATGTATCCAAGTGCTTTGTTTTGTGATTTATCATTTGATTTTCTAAGAAATTTAGAAAAAAATTTACTAACATTTCCATATTTTGACTTAAATCCATTAAAGTCATACCTATCTATTTTATTTGGAATTGAACAAATTGCGGATATTTTTGCAGTAGCTTTTATTTTTTGATTTGACATACTATTTCTTAATAAAGATTATTTTTTATTAAATTAATTTCTAAAAAATTTCTTCAAATTAGGAGTTATATCCTTCTTTTTTACTTTTCCAAATTTTGTATTTTTTGTTCCATCTTCAAGAAACTCTCTCATATCAAGAATTACTTTGCCATTTTCATCGTATTGCAACCGTTCTAGGTTATTATCAAATACTTCATTTAAAC
>JAURNI010000067.1 GCA_030830305.1 Alphaproteobacteria bacterium
AAATACAAAAGAAGTTTCAAACACAAATATGAAAGCATAATTTCGCAGGATTTATTCCTTCAATGCCAAACAATAACAGAAGGCAGAGCAAAAGCAAACAACCGCATTCAAGCAGTTCAAACCGCAAAAACAGGCAAAGACTTCATATTTAAAAGCCTTATAACTTGCAAAACAACTGGGCGAACTGTTTCTTGCGACCGCAAAGAAAACCGCACTAATAAAAACACTTATTTAATAGCACGAGACCCCAAAAACCCAAACAAAAAGGTATTTGTAAAAGAAAATGATGTTTTAGAAGAAATTTCAAAAGTATTCAAAGCACTTCAATTTCCAAAACCAATGCTTGATGAGATTACAACCCATTTAAAAACCTCTCACCAAGCAGAAATTGAATTTCACGCACAAAAAACCAAAGAACTTAATAAACAAAAGGAAAATTGTAAATCAAAACTCAATAAATTGGTTGATATGGTTCTTAACAATTTGATAACCGAAGAAATTTACAACACAAAAAAAGCAGAAATTGAAAAGGAAATGAAATCTGCCGTTGTTGAAATCCAACTGCACGAACAAGCGGATAACAACTTCAAAGAATGTCTTATAACAGCGTTTTACTTAGCTTCCAAAAGTTATGATTTATTCATTTGTTCGAAAAACGAAGAAAGGCGGAGGTTAATCAGTTTTGTATTTTCGAACATTCAATTAAATGGCTCAAAAGTAAGCTACACCTTGCGAAAACCCTTTGACATTATGGCAAAAATGAACCATAACGAAGACTGGCTCCCCGGGAGGGATTCGAACCCCCGACCAATTGATTAACAGTCAACTGCTCTACCACTGAGCTACCAGGGAATATATGAATGTTCGTGTTTTTTTTGATGAAAATTTAATAAGTCAAGTATTTTTTGTATTTTTTGGTAATTACATACAATTTTACCCTGTTATAAATTACCAAGATTAACCCACTTTGTAAATTCACCCATACTAAAAACACCAAGAAGCTTTTTATCAACTTGTTTTTTTAGCCATTCTTTTGCTCCGTTTTTATATCCGTCTCCATCAAGTAAAATAATTGCAGGATATGGACTTTGTTCTTTTATATTTTGCACTGTATATGGATATTTTTCATCAACACTTCCGCCCACTTGTTGCCATTTACATTCAATTATAAGTGAAATTGGTTGTTTTTCAGGGTTGTGAATTACAAAGTCAATATTCCATTTTGTATCATAAATTGTTTGAGCAAGGTGCATTTGTCTTGTATAGATTTTTTGGTTAAGTGTCATTGCAACATTGAACTTATTTTTTTCAATAAATTCGTAGCCTTTGCGGTCAAGTGTTTGTGCAACGAAGTTTTCAAGTATGTTTCCTGTCTCGTTTGCTATGCTACCGCCTGTGCGTTGTGTCATAAGTTATCTTTATCGTTTTTAAAATAATAGCCAATGACAAAACCCACACCACTGCTTAATGTAGTTGTGATTAATGAAACGGTATTTGAAACTTCAATATATGGAATTAATTCCATACCTTTTGAAAGTAAATTTATATTTAGCAATGCAATAATCCAGTTATATCCAAGGCAAAAAAGAAAGGCAAGAATGATTAACCAAAAATACCAATTTAAAAAAAGCTTTGTTATTTGTTTGCGTGTTTCTCGGTCGTGTTTTTTGGCATTAAAATTGTTATAAGAAGACGATTTCTCATACAAACTATCAAGATCCAATGATTGTAAGTCATCAAGAGTTATTGCTTTTATTTTATCTCTTCCAAACATAATAATTTACAAGAAATCACAACAACTCATTCACAAGGGTATCAAGGGCAACAAACAATTCCTTTGTTTCCTGTGTTAAAGTTTCAATTGACTTATCAACATTTTTTTTAATTTCCTCCAATTTTGCCGTTGTTTCATCTTTTGCGGTAATATTTGATGAATTTTTAATTAATTCTTCCATCAATTTTGATTGCTCTGTAAGAGATTTTATAGCCTTGATATTTGTATTGATAATATCTTTAATGTTTTGGAACTGCTCTCTAAGATTACTTTTCATACCAAATATACTTCAAAATTTAATATCAAATTGTCATTATAAGGTATGATTTGTCAAGAAAAATAATCAAAACCCCAAAATTACAGTCTCCATAACGCTTTCACGCCCACTTGCCTTACAAGATACAACTCTTGGTGCTGGCACTGTTTCAATTTTGAAATCCATCAACATAGAAAGAAACGGCACGACCCTGCGATTGTGCCGCGATCTCATCTGAGATGAGTGTTCTGCTATTATTATAGATATTCTTTTTCATTTGTCAAGCATTTTGATAAAAATTTTTCTAATGTACACAACTTTAAAAGTCAATCAAAACCCCAAAACCACAACCTCCAAAACGCTTTCACGCCCAGCAGTTTTGCCACTCACAGCCCTTGGAACTTCCACCATTTCAATTTTGAAATCCTTGTTGTATAAATCCAAAATTAATGGTGCATTTGAGTTTGAAATCATAACAAAAACGCCTTTGTTTTTTAATTCCAGTGCAAAATCTCGCAGTCTCTCTTGTTGTTTCTCATCAAAACCTCCACTAATGTATTTTGTAAAAGAGTCTCGTTTTATTGGTTGGTATGGTGGATCAAAATATACAAAATCGCCTTTTTGCGGTGTAATTTTACTAAAATCTTGATATTTTATTTCAACGCCTTGCAAGGCTTCGTGAACAGCGTAAATATTGGTTTCATCACAAATATT
This sequence comes from Alphaproteobacteria bacterium, assembly GCA_030830305.1. Classification (GTDB taxonomy): domain Bacteria; phylum Pseudomonadota; class Alphaproteobacteria; order Rickettsiales; family Deianiraeaceae; genus CAJQOT01. Next base: position 2,745 of record JAURNI010000067.1, read on the forward strand.
CGGGTTTTTATAACTACCAATTGGCACATTAAATTGATTGTTTTTATTTACCCTGTAAAGTCCATTAAAACAAGTTTTCATAAGGTAAATAAACCTTGCGGAGTTTTGAATGGGGTCTTGTAAATCCTGCATTTCACGGATTTTATAATAATATTCCTCGCGGTGTTTTTCTTTATGGATTTTTAAAGTCTCAATCAATTCTTTTGGATTGTTTTTTATTACATTGTATGCAATTATTAAATCTGCATTAAGATCGGATAAAAAGCATTTTCCTTTTACCATATTATAAACCTCAAAAAACAAAGCACCGCCACCGCAAAAAGGCTCGTAATAGTTATTGAAATTCGTTGGCATTCTTTTTACTAATTCCTGCATAATGGAACGCTTACCACCTACCCATTTTACAAAAGGTTTAGGCTGTATTTGTTCTTTTACTTTTTTTATGTCTGTTTTTATAATTGAACTTGCGAAGTCTTGAAAATTCATAAATTATGCAATTAAATCTTTGTATAGTAATTTTCCTTGTGTGTTATTGCAAAATAACTTGAACCTTTCAATATCATTCATTTCACGGCTGTTATAACGCATAGAATATTCGGTAAGATATTTATTGATATGCTTCTTACTTACCCAGTGATAAGTGCCATTTATACCCCTTTTTAACAAACTCCAAAAGCCCTCCACTGTATTAGTATGTATTTTGAATGAAACCCTTGCGTCATTTCTTACATACTCACCAGCACTGTGTTTTATTGTTTGGTGGTTATATTTTTTTGAAAGGTCTTTATATGCGTGGTAAGTGTCTGTTAAAATAGTAGATCCACTTTTTACATTAAGATTAATTTTTGGTAGTAGAAAGTCTTTTTCCGCAGTCGGAACTTTTACCGCCCTTACCTGCTTTGTGTCTCTGTTAACCATACCAATTACTACTGTTTTTGGTTTTTCACCAAGTTTTTTATCTTTTGCGTGGCGGTTGCTTTCCGAACCTCCGATGTATGCTTCGTCAATTTCAGTTGTGCCTTCAAATTCAGTTGTGAATAGGTTTTTACTTGCGTGTCTTAATCTTTGTAAAATAAACCAAGCAGATTTTTGTGTAATAGAAATATCTTTTGCAAGTTGAACGCTTGAAATACCTTTTTTGTGTGCATTAAAAATATACATAGCCATAAACCATTTTTTCAATGGAATATTGCTATTCTCAAAAATAGTTCCTGCTTTTATTGAAAAATCTTTTTTACAAGATTTGCAACGATTTCTTTTAAAATCTGATTTGTATTCCATTATTTCACCGTCTCCGCAGTGAGGACATTTTGCACCATCAACCCAAAGAATAGATTTTAAAAATTTTACACAAATTTCCTCTGTATTAAAGAACTCAACTAATTCAATAATATTTCTAAAGTTTGTTTTCATACAAGTTTTTTTACTTCTTATATATATTGTGATCCAATAATTTTAAAAGTCAAGGAAAATTGGATCACTTTTTTAAATTAGGGTAAAATTGTATATAATTACCTATAGTTTGTATTTCCTCTTGACACATAACTTTCTTTGTATATTAAAGATTTTAATGAAAAGTAACAAACAATGCCAATACAAGAAATTTTTAGAAAAATAATACACCTATCTTCGCTTTGTTACCCTTTGTTTTATTTTTTTACTAATGATAAAATTTTGGTCTTGGCTGTTACGGGTGTTATATTTTTGACGGTTTTTTTGATAGATTTGCTCCGTATTTTTAATAAAAGCATTAATGATGTTTTTTGTAAATATTTGAAATTTACGATTAGGGAAAATGAAAAAACAGGTTTTACGGGTTCAACATATTTCATGTGTGGAACTTTTTTTACAATTCTATTATTTCCAAAGGATATTGCAATTATATCGCTTTGTGTTCTTGTGATATCAGACACCTGTGCTTCTGTTGTTGGTATATCAATTGGCAGGGTAAAACTTATTGGAAATAAAAGCTTGGAGGGTACTTTAGCTTTTTTTTTGTCCGCGTTAATTGTTTCATGTTTTGGGTGGGTTTATTTTGGGCTTTTGCCGCATCTTTTATTTATTTCTTCTTTTGTTACAACAATAATGGAGTTGTTTAATAAACAGCTTAAATGTGATGACAACATTCTGATACCGATCGGTTTTGCTTCTGTATATTTATTTGCAGAAATTATTGTAATAGTTTTCATTCCTTAATATACAAACAATATGTTTAACAATTGTAAGATGTTTTTATCAAAAGTGTATCGCAAGTTTTTGCAAATTAAGCCGTCTTTCGGGTTTTATTCTTTTTTGATTATTTACACCGCATTTACACTGGTGGTTTATAATTATACATTTTGGTCGAAAAACATTGCTGCGGTGAAATTTAATAAAATTACTGATTTCACATTTTTTCTTTCATATATTTTTGTTTTGTTTGCAATTCATTTGATTGCATTTTTAGTATTTTTTAATAAATTTACAACGAAGTCGATTGCAATTTTTTTGTTAATTGCCAATTCGTTTGCTTCGTATTTCATTACCGTATACGGAGTGATGATAGATCATTCAATGATAACAAATGTTTTTCAAACAGATATCAATGAAGCAACCGATTTACTTAATGTTAAATTGGTTTTATATATTGTACTTTTTGGTATCGTTCCAAGTGTAATGGTGTTGAGGACGAAAATTATTTATAAAACTGTTTTAAAAGAAATTTTATATAGAGTGGTTATTATTCTGGTTTTGCTTGCGGTGTCTCTTGTGCTGGTTTTCTCTCAATACAGGCAAATTTCAACATTCATCAGAACGACAAATGATAATTTTAATTACCTTGTGCCAAGAAGTTACTTAAATGCTTTTTTTAAGGTTACGAAAAAACATTTTGCAACGGAAAAAGTTCTTGTAAGAATTGCTAACGACTTAACGGTAAATTCCAAGAAAGAAACTTTGGTTGTATTAATTGTTGGAGAGACTGCAAGAAAGGCGAATTTTTCTCTTTATGGATACTCACAAGAGACAAACCCGTTGCTTAAAAAAGATGATATTTTTGTTTTGAAAAATGTTACATCGTGTGGTACTTCAACGGCTGTGTCTCTGCCTTGTATGTTTTCGCATTTGGGAAGGGAGCAATTTGTGAACAATAATACAAATTATGAATTCATTCCAAGTCTTCTTGCAAGGAATGGTGTCAATGTACTTTATAAAGATAACAATTTTGGTGGTTGTAAGGGAACATGTAGTGAGGTTGAAAGTGTGGAAATAAACGGTACGGGTGATGATGAAAAGTTTTGTTTTGGCGGAGATTGTGTCGATGGTATATTGCTTGAAGGTGTTGAGGAATATATTCAAAGCAAAAATGGTAATACTTTGGTAATTTTGCATCAAAATGGTAGCCATGGGCCGAAGTACAATAAAAGATACCCAAAATCTTTTGAGAAATTTACTCCTGTTTGTGATAACAGTGACCTCAGCCAGTGTTCACAACAAGAACTTATAAATGCTTATAATAATACAATATTATACACAGACTACATCGTTCATACCATAATTGAAATGGTGAAAAAAACTAAGAAAAATGCGGTTGTTATTTATGTTTCAGATCACGGTGAATCTTTGGGTGAGAATAATCTTTATTTACATGGGTTTCCGTATAAGTTTGCTCCAAGTGAGCAAAAAGAAATACCGTTTATTGTGTGGTTTTCGGATTCCTTTAAAAAAGAACGCAATATTACTGAAAAATGCTTGAATGCTAAAGATTCCTATTCGCATGACAACCTATTCCATTCATTGCTTGGGGCGTTTAATGCAAAAACGGAAATATACGATAAAAACCTGGATATCACAAATCAATGTCAGTAGTCAAAGTAATATTTTCTTGACATTCTCCTCTCTTTACAGTTTTGAGAGATAACTCTTAAAGAACAAATGAGTGAAAAATTGATAATATTTGACACAACTCTTCGTGATGGAGAGCAATGTCCCGGTGCTGCAATGAACCCGACTGAAAAACTTGCAATTGCAAAGATGCTTGACCGTGCAGGCGTAGATGTTATTGAAGCAGGGTTTGCTGCTTCAAGTGAACTTGATTTTCAAGCGATTTACCAAATTGCGAAATCTATGGAAAATGCTCGTGTTTGTTCACTTTCAAGGGCGGTGAAATCTGATATTCAATCATCTGCAGATGCAGTAAAACCCTGTAAAAAAGGTGGCAGAATTCATACATTTCTTGCAACGAGTCCAATTCACCGTGAATTCAAATTTAAAAAATCAAAAGAACAAATTCTTGAAATGATTCAAGAATCCGTTTCTTTTGCAAGTTCTTTATGTGCAGATGTTGAGTGGTCGGCAGAAGATGCAACAAGAACGGAGCTTGATTTTCTTGCAAAATGTGTTGAAACGGCAATTAAAGCAGGGGCAAAAACCGTGAATTTGCCTGATACAGTCGGTTATGCAACGCCGAAACATATTCAAAAAATGGTGGAATATGTTAAAAGTAATGTTCCAAATATTGGTGATGTGGTAATTTCAATGCATGGCCAGAATGACCTTGGGCTTGCAACGGCAAATACTCTTGCTGGTGTGGAAGCGGGTGCAAGGCAGGTTGAACTTACAATTAATGGAATTGGTGAGAGAGCGGGTAATACTTCGTTTGAAGAAGTTATTATGGCAATTAATACAAGAAAAGATATTTTTCATAATGTTGATATTTCTCATATTAATACAAAATTGATCAAGCCACTTTCAGATTTGGTTTCGAATATCACAGGTTTTGTTGTGCAAAATAACAAAGCAATTGTTGGAGCAAACGCCTTTGCGCATGAATCGGGAATTCATCAAGATGGTATGCTAAAAAACCGTGCAACTTATGAAATTATGAACCCGAAAGATGTTGGAATTGAAGAAACTACGCTTGTTTTGGGGAAACATTCAGGAAGGAATGCGTTGAAATCTACAATTGAACGCTTGGGTTTTGAATTAAAAAACGAAGAGCATTTACAGGAAATTTTTGAGAATTTTAAAAAACTTGCTTCCTCAAAGAAGAATATAGCAGATGCTGATATCGTGCATTTAATGAAGGGAAGAGATAAAGTGTGTAGTAGGTGGAATCTTGTGGGCTTGGTGTATTCTAATGTAAACGGTAATGAAGTTGAAATTATCCTTGAAAGGGACGGCAAAACAGAAAAGCTAAAAACAAAAGGCAATGGTACTGTTGACGCAATCTTTACCGGAATTAAAGAACTTACAAAAGCGGATTTATCATTGGATTTATACCAGGTTCATGCTGTAACGGGTGGAACTGATGCTCTTGGTTCGGCAACTGTTCGTTTGCGTAGCGGTGGCTCTGTGTTTACAGGTCATGCTTCAGATTTTGATGTCCTAAAAGCCTCTGCATTAGCATATATTGAGGCTGTAAATTTGTATTTTATAAAATGAATATTGGAATTCTGGGAGACGGCTTAATGGCGCAGGCGATTGGTCATCTTTTACATAAAAACGGTTTTGAGTTCCAAGTTTTTTCTCGTAAAAAAGGTAATGTTGCAGAAATTTCAACAGTACAAGTTGCTTTTTTATGTGTACCTTCTTCTGCGGTTGAATGTTATGCTAACTATCTTCAGTTGGTTCCGGTGGTGGTTTCTTGTGCAAAAGGAGTAGTTGTAAAAGACAAACCATTTATTTCCGGTTTTTTTGAAAGTTCGCAATTTTGTGTAATTTCAGGGCCAAATTTTGCAGGAGAGGTTATAAATAATCATAAAACCATTACAACGATAGCCTCTAAAAACAGTTTAACCTTAAATACAATTGAAAAAATACTTTCTTCCTCAGAGTTTGAGCTTGAAATAACAAATGAGGTTTTAGGTGTAGAAATTTGTGGTATTGTAAAAAATGTTATTGCTATAATGATGGGTTTTGCAAGTGTAAAAATGCCATCTTGGAACGAGAAGTCATTAATTTTGACAAAAATGTTTCAGGAAATATCATACATTTTGGAGCATTTTTCTTGTAATCAAGAGGTGCTGAATTTGTCATGCGGAATTGGAGATATATTTCTTACATGTTCTAGTGTGAATTCTCGTAACTACCAATTTGGGGTAAATTTAGCAATGGGTGTGAATAGTAATCAAAGTCAAACAGTTGAGGGTCTTCGTTCCATTGATTTTATTAAGGATCTTCCGTTGGCAATTCCCTACCTAAAAACGGTTAAATCCCTTCTTCTTGCAGAATAGGTACTTGTTTAATTTTCATTCTTTTAATTTTGTGGGCGTCAGCGTCAAGTATTTCAAATGTGATATCTTGTATTTTATGGATTTCGCCTTTTTTTGGAATTTTATGAGCTGAATGTATTACTAAACCTGCTACCGTTGAAATTCCTGCTACTAATGGCATTTCAATACCTGTTTTACGGACAAAGTCTCTAATTAAAACACCTTCGTGTATAATAAAGTCTCCGTTTGGTTGAACTTGAATTTCGTCTTCAAAACTGCTTTCGTCGTCGTGTTCGTCTTCAATATCTCCAACAATTTCTTCTACAATATCTTCAAGTGTAACAATTCCGATCGTAGTTCCGTATTCGTCAACAACGATTGCTATATGATTTTTTGTTCTTTTAAATTCTGTCAGCTGTGTTAAAAGTGTTGTTTCGCTGGAAGCATATTGTGGTTTAAGAAGAATGTTTTTAACATCTTCTATTGTCGGATTTTCGTTGCAAGATTTTAGCGTGAAGAAATCTCTGAAGTGAAGAATGCCCAGGACTTTATCCGGGTCTGTATCGTAAACGGGAATTCTTGTGTGGTTGAATTCAATACATTTTTTTTCAATTTCTTCGAAAGTTATGTTTGAAATGTCAATCATATCAATGTCTTTTCTGTGTGTTAGTACAGAGTGGAGTCTAAGTTCACTAAGGTCAAGAACTCCGCCAAGCATGTCTTTGTCTCTTTCAATTACAGAGCCTTTTGAGTGATAAAATTCAATTTCGCTACGAAGAGAGTCTTTAGCTGTCATTGCTTCGTATTGTTTTGATTCATGCACGCCAAAGATTTTTAAACATATCTTTGTAGATACATTAACAAACCAAACAAGAGGTTTAAAAATTTTTAATAAAATGAAATATATGTCTGATATCAAAATTACAATGCGTTCAGGGTTGCGAATTGCAAGTGTTTTTGGTGTTACTTCTGAAAAAATTAAAATGATGAATGTCATGAGTGTAGCAGAAATTTCAAGTGCGTATTCTTGTAAAGCTGGGTACACTAAAACATGTTTCATTGCAATTTGCATTGTAATTACAGTTGCTAAAGATGATGCAAAAGTGTTAAGTGCATTATTTCCGAATAAAATTAAAGAAATAAGACTTTCTTTGTGGTCGAATAAATAGAGTAATCTTTGGTTGCGTTTTGTTCTGCGAAGTTTGTAAAATTTACTAGGTGAACAACTTGTGAAACTTGTTTCTGATGCTGAAAAAAAAGCGGAGGCTGCTAATAAAATTACTAGCAATATTAATTGATACACCAATGTGGGGTCCATAGAAGGGTTAAATCAAAAGTTTTTTAAAATTAAAAATATAAATAGGTTTGTCAAGAAAGATTTATTTTTTATAACAAAATGCTTGATGTTTCGTAGTATCAAGTTTTGTTTTTTTGTAATTCGAATAAAAAAAACTGAGCATGCACTTCATAAGATTTTTGAAATGGAATTGTTGCTTCAACTTTCTTATAAAACGGTGCGTGTAGTGTAATTTTATGGTTTGGGAATTCCATTTTATATTTTTTTAGTGTATCATATGGCAAAGAGTATTTCCAGTCCGGTTTCCAAATCATAATAAAGTTTTTATTTGAAAGTGTTTTTCTCATTATTTCTCTTGAGTTGGTGTTTTCGTCGTAGACATATAACTTTTTGGTAAAGTATGGGTATGTTTTGTCAAATTCTCTGTTAAATTCAACCATAGCTTCAAATTTACCTTCTGTTTTTTCTTCAATGTATTGCGTTAATTCTTTGTTGGTTTTTGAAAGAGCAATGTGATTTTTATGTGGGTTGTCTAAAATAATGATTACAGAACATATAACCAATGATGAAAGTACGATATTCTTTGTGATCCTGCTGTATATTGTTTGTAGAAAGGCATCTTTAAAAAAGTAAAGCGTAAAGCATTGAAAGAAAATTATATTTGAAAGGAAGTATCTAATGCTTGCATGGTGGTTGAATGTGTAGCTTACGATCAAGAAAGAAACAAAAAACACAATGGAATTTGATAATAGAAAAATCATTGTGAAGTCTCTTGTTTTTAGTGATAGAATTGATTCTAAAATAGAAGATTTAATACTTCTTCGTGCTTGCGGTATAAGAAGTAGAATTAAGATTGGAAATGTATTTAATGGGTGAATGATGTTACCGGTTTGTTTAAAAATGTTGTAATTTACAGGTGCAGAGGCATAGGGTATTGAAGGAAAGTTATGTTGATGTGCGTATATTATATAACAAACTATAGGTGCAAGAAATATGGGTGCAAATAGTGATGACCTTATGCTAAATGCTACATTTCTTCCTTCTTTTGTAAAAAGAAACGGGAGAAATGCTCCAAGGAAGACGATGACTGCGTGGTATTTTGTGAAAAATAAAAGCCAGCCAAGAATGCAAGTTGAAATATAGTTTAATACACTTGGTTTTTGAATGAGGTTGTATGTACTACCAATGAAAAATGCAGAAAAAGTGGCAAAGAAAATATCCGGGGTGAAATCTAGATTTTTAAGCATTAACGCTACTGCAACGCCGTAAGTTGCAAGAATGTTTAAGAGCTTTTCTTTGAAAATTTTTTTGGAAAAAACCCATGTGTAAAATGTTATAACAAAAAACAAAGCATATTTTAAAAATGGTGCAATAATTGGAATAAATTGCTGTGGTATAATTTTTAAAATTGCACCGCTAATCCAGAAGGAAACAAATGGGTGTTTTGGGTATGAAAGAGTGAAATCCATGCCCATGAAGAATGTTTCAACAACATCTGGCATTAGAGAATGAAGGAAGATGGAATCAAGAGTTGCTAGAAATAGGAATAGAAATCCAAGAAAAAATAAAGGATTCGCAACGATGCTTTTCTTCATATTTTTGATAAAACTGAATTTGAAGTACAGAGTTTTGGTGGAAATGTCAAGCTTTTTTACTGACTAACCGAAAAACACCAAGGAAGCATTTATGAAAAATTTGGTTGCGGGGACAGGATTCGAACCTGCGACCTCTAGGTTATGAGCCTAGCAAGCTACCGGGCTGCTCCACCCCGCATTGTTCGTTTGCAGTCTTTCTTTTGGTATGTCAAGAATTTTCTTGCGTTTTTTAAAATAAAATGTTGTGGTTGTGTTAAATTTTGTAAAGCAAATGGTTAAAATTACTTTTCCAAACGGAGATGTTAAAGAATTCCAAGAAGGCATAACGCCGTTGCAGGTTGCGGAAAGTATTTCGTCCTCCCTTGCAAAAGATTCTATTGCCGCAAAAATTAATGGCAAAATGGTTGATATCAACACAAAAATTGAGGAAAACTCAATGCTGGAAATCATCACAGTAAAGCAGCAAGAAGCGGTGGAAGTATTGAGGCACGACTGCGAACACCTGCTTGCTCAAGCAGTTAAAGAGCTTTTCCCCGAAACCGAAGTTATTTTTGGAACGAGTGGGAAATCGGAAAAATCTGCCGAGGAATTTTTTTATGATTTCCGCCGTCAAGAACCATTTAAAGAAAGCGATTTGGCAATCATTGAAAAGAAAATGCTGGAACTTGCTTCCAAAAATTTGGAAATTACAAGAACCGTTAAACCAAAAGAGGAAGCAATTGCGTATTTTAAATCAATTGGTGAACCATTCAAAGCCCAAATTATTGAAGACATTATTCCCGCAGGACAGGAAATTTCTCTCTACTCCCAAGGAAATTTTACAGATTTATGCAAAGGCCCGCATTATATCAACACAAAATTCCTTCGCCATTTTAAATTGCTAAAAGTAAGTGGTAGCTACTGGCGTGG
>JAURNI010000068.1 GCA_030830305.1 Alphaproteobacteria bacterium
GTGAGCAAAAGCCCACCGTATGTAATTAAAACTAAACTTTAATTACATCATCACCTTTTTTCCAATTGCATGGGCAAAGCTCATCTGTTTGAAGTGCATCAAGAATTCTTAATGTTTCTTGTGGATTTCTTCCAACACTTAAATCATTCACTGAAACATGACGGATTATGCCTTCTGGATCAATAATAAAGGTTGCACGGTTAGCAACAAGAGCTGTTTTATTCAAAATTCCAAGAGCTTCCGAAAGCTTTCCACCAACATCTGCAAGCATCGGAATTGAAAGATTTGCTAAGTCAGTGTTGTCTCTTTTCCAAGCAAGGTGAACGAATTCACTGTCTGTACTTGCGCCAATTAATTGAGTATCACGGTCTTGAAAATCTTCGTTTAAATCTGCATAAGCTTTAATTTCTGTTGGGCAAACAAATGTAAAATCTTTCGGCCAAAAGAAAAGAACAAGCCATTTTCCTTTGTAAGTTTTGTTATCAATTTTAAAGAAAGCATCTTTTGGGCTTTCAGGATATTTCCCCGCTTTTACAGCTTGAAGAGAAAATTGTGGGAGTAAATCGCCAATTGTAAGCATAAAATAAACATTAGTTAATACTATTATGCAATATACATAATTATATGTTATAAAAAGTCAAGCTTTTTTTTGATAACTATTTTCAATAGTTGATACATATTTTACTTGCATATGAACAATTATTATGCTATACTTAGTCGTTAGTTAATTTATATTAAATATGCAAAACAATGAACAATGGGTATTACAACATGTTGTTGTGCAAGGGTAAAGTGTATTGCAATTGTATAACATGCAGGGTAATCCAAATTTAGGAAATATACTCGCCAACCAACCACAAGATGATGCTGCACAACAAATTGTAGCAAACCAGCGTATTATTCAAAATAACAATCAAAATCATAGAGCTGAACCACAAGATGAAAATGGTCGAGGAATATAATTGAAAAACCTTTGATTTTTAAATTATCACTCTTTATTTAAATAAAAAAATATAGAGTTGTATGGCATCAAATTATTTTGGGAAAGCTTTTCGTTTTACAACATGGGGGGAAAGCCATGGCCCTGCTATTGGTTGTGTAATTGACGGTTGCCCTTCATTAATTGAGCTCTCTGAAGAGGATTTCTTGTATGAAATGGCTCGCAGAAAACCGGGACAAAGTAAGTTCACAACTCAACGCAAAGAAGAAGACAAGGTGCAGATTCTTTCCGGCGTTTTTGAAGGGAAAACAACCGGTACTCCAATTAGTTTAATTGTGTACAATGAAGATCAACGCTCCCAAGATTATGGAGACATCGCTTATAAATTTCGCCCAAATCATGCAGATTATACCTACCATCAAAAATATGGTATCCGTGATTACCGTGGAGGAGGGCGTTCCTCTGCCCGTGAAACAGCAATGCGTGTTGCAGCAGGTGTTGTTGCACGAAAAATTATTCCGCAAGTTGAAATTCATGCTTATATAACCCAAATTGGCGAAGTAAAAATCAACAAAGAGGATTTCAATAGAGATTTTATCAACCAAAACCCTTTTTTCATAGGAAGTCCTTCAAGTGTTAAAGAATGCGAAGAATACCTTGCCGATGTTCGAAAAAGAGGCTCTTCTGTTGGTGCGATTGTTGAGCTTGTTGCAAAAAATCTTTCAGTTGGTCTTGGTGAACCAGTTTACTACAAGCTTGACAGCCAAATTGCCCAAGGTATGATGTCAATCAACGCAGTAAAAGGTGTGGAAATAGGGCAAGGTTTTGAAGCAGGGCAGTCTGAAGGCATTAATGTTGCCGATGAAATGTTCTATGAAAACGGAAAATTGCAGTTTTCAAGCAATAATAACGGCGGAACAATCGGCGGAATTTCTTCGGGGCAAGATGTTATCATTCGTGTTGCAATTAAACCGACAAGCTCTATTTTACAAGAAAAACGCACAATTGATATTCACGGCAATAATACGACAATCCTTACAAAAGGAAGGCATGACCCATGCGTTGGCTTGCGCGCCGTTCCCGTTGTAGAGGCAATGATGGCGTGCATTTTAGCAGATATGACACTTTTAAATAAAATGGTAAGGTAATAAAGTACAGACAAATATTTTCAATTGAGCTCAATACGAGCGAAAAACTCCTTTAAAGTATAATCCTTTGTAAATTAATACTTCATAAACACAATAGCTGTAATTCAGCTAGTAAAAAATAAAACCACCGAAAGGTAGTCAAAAACAGCTTGCGCATTTTTTAAAACACACAAAATAACCTCTTTCAAAAATCAAAAATAGCTAAGCGTCTTCACGCAAAATGAACCTCCTTTTGCTTTGAAAAAGTCCCTTTATACTTAATAAAGTTAATGTATAAAAAACTTTATCTTCTTAAAAAGTCAACTAGTTTAGTTTTATAAATTTTTAGTAAAATTTCCCTTATTTTAATAATTTATAAAATATTATTTAACATAATATACATTATGCGTTTTTTATTTTTAGTAATTTATGAACAGTTATAAACATGTGTGTTCAAAATTACAGTCTGGTTTTGTCACAAAATATAATAACAAAATTTTAAATTTTACAATCAACAAAGAAATGCTCTCAAGAAAATTGTCACAATCAATAATGACCAATTTTATGTTACACTGCTGCCCTTCCTTAATAAAATAAGTGTGCTACAAAAGCTAAACTTTTAAAAAGATATGCAAAATGAAAA
>JAURNI010000069.1 GCA_030830305.1 Alphaproteobacteria bacterium
CAAACCCAGCTTTTACAAAAGCTTTGGAAGAACATTTTGAACATTTCATAACATTTAAATGAATTACAACAAGCTAACGCTTGTTATATAGTTCTTAATTTGTCAATGCCAATACTTTCTTCCCTCTGTATCACGATCCATTTTCGGATTACGATATAACATCGTCAAAAAGTGCAACGCTCCAAATACAATTATAGGTATCAACAAAGGAGAAAAACCGCCATACCTGTAAAAACAGCAGTTAAACCAACAGCAGGAAGTATAATTGCAAAAAGCCCTTCAGCGGTTATTCTCCACCATTTGTTTTTGTTTATTCTTTGATTGGAATACAAAATCCAATCTGTAAATGTACCATCCGGGTTGTACCTTCTCCATTCCTTAAATTTTTCCGAATACCATGGAATATATGGGATATTCGGATTATGCGGCATTTTTTCCGAATTTGCAATTGTTTCATCAAAAAAACCTTTTTTAAGATCATCAACAACAGACTGTACATACTCTAAATCAATCTCTTCTGGGAAATGTATTGGACTACCATCATCACGAGGAATTGTGACGGGCTTGCCCGATATTTGTTGTCTTTGCATATTTCATAATTATAAACTAACTATGGCAGTATACTCTAAAATAGAGGTTTATGCAAGAATAAATTTCTTGATTTTTATATTTTTACAGTATTCACGCCTTACTATAGAAATTAATCCAAGCACAATGGCAGTTACAAGAACACTTTCAATCATCAAACCAGATGCAACCAAAAGAAACATTACGGGTAAAATTAATTCTTACTTTGAAGCTCAAAACTTAAGAATTATTGCACAAAAACGCATGAAATTAACACAAGAGCAAGCCGGTAAATTTTATGAAGTACATAAAAGCCGTCCTTTCTTTGGTGAACTTGTTGAAACAATGACATCGGGCCCGGTTATCGTTCAAGTTTTAGAAGGTGAAAACGCTGTTACAAAAAACCGTGAAATTATGGGTGCAACAAACCCAAAAGATGCCGCAAACGGAACAATTCGTAAAGATTTTGCCCTTTCTATTGGCGAAAACTCCGTACATGGTTCAGACAGTGAAGAAAACGCTCAAAAAGAAATTGCTTTCTTTTTTGCAGAATCGGAAATTGTTGGTTAATACATTTTAATGCTAAACGAAAATACTCTATTACGGAGTTACGAATACATTAAGAAATACCAGTGCTTAGACTGCCTAATATACAATTCAATTGATGTCAGAGAATCCAAATTTAAGGCTTCCCCTGTAGACAACAACATCTTTCCTGCAGGGTTTAATAATATCTCAAAAAAATCGGTTGAAATATTCAGCCAAAAGTTAACAGAATATTTCTTACAAAATAACATCAAAACCGTTGTACTGGTTTGCGAAGACCACACAAGAAATATAGGATATCTACACAATGTGAAAATACTCTTTGACGCCATAACAAAAGCCGGCGTAAAAGCCGAAATTACAACATTAACATTGGAATCACACACCGTGGAGCTTAACGATGAAACATTCAGCTTTGCAGAACTTGAGCTTTTTGAATGCAAAACCGTTGGCACAAAAAATATTCCTAAACCCGATTTAATCATTTTAAATAATGACCTTAGCGGCCAACAAGCACAAGAATGCTCAAAACTCAAGGCAATGCAAAACATGAAGAATGTCATGCCATCTGCAAAAATGGGCTGGAATAATAGAAAAAAGTCCTCACATTTTATAGTATATGAAGAACTGGCAAAAGAAGTTGCTCAAAATGTAGGTTTTGACCATTGGTTTATCAACGCTGAATTCACAACTGCTCAATGCATGGATTTCACCAGTACACAAGAACTTACGAATCTTGCAGATGCTGCATCAGATTTATTCAAAAAAATTAAAGCAAAGTACAAAGAATACAAAATTTCCCAAACTCCCGCAGTGTTTTTGAAATCAGAATCAGGTACTTACGGGCTTGGAGTTGAAAAAATCACACACCCAGAAGACCTTCTAAACCCAAACAGAACCTTCCGAAAAAAAATTTTGTATAATAAATCTAAAATTGCAAACACGGAATTTCTTTTACAAGAGGCAGTTCCAACGGCAATCACACAAAATGGCGGAACAGCAGAATGTACAATTTACACAACATTTGGGGAATCATTTGGCGGATTTTACAGAATACACAAACAAAAAAATACAATGGATAACCTCAATTCCAAAGGCGCAGAATTTTGCCCTCTTGAAGTTGAAATCGCCCAAAGACCTTCACTTTTAAATTTTTGTGCAAAACTTTCCAGTATTGCTGTTTCAAAAGAAAAATTCTAGTTAAAGTGCAACTTTTAACTAAGGAAGCAAATTGGAATTTATTATTTAGAACTATTCTTTGATACCAAAAAGTTCTTGGAGTTCCCCGGAAGCATACATTTCGCGGACAATATCACACCCACCAATAAATTCACCTTTGTAGTAAAGTTGGGGAATGGTCGGCCAGTCAGCAAATTCTTTAATACCTTGACGAATTTCAGCATCCGCTAAAACATTGACATCAAGAAAATCTACATTAAGTTTTTGTAAAATTGAAACCACAACTGCGGAAAAACCACACTGCGGAAAAAGTTTTGTACCTTTCATATACAAAACGACATCGTTACTTTTAATGTCATTCTGTATACGCTCTAAGGTTGATGAACTCACGCTCATTTGTTGTCTTGAATATATTTAATAGCGTCAGCAACCGTTTTAATGTTTTCAGCTTTGTCATCAGGAATATCCACACCAAATTCTTCTTCAAAAGCCATAACAAGTTCAACAACATCGAGGCTATCAGCACCAAGGTCGTCAACAAAAGAATTCTCAGGTTTAATTTCGTCCTGAATATTCAATTGCTTTGCAACGATGCTCTTCACTTTTTGCTCTATTTCAGACATATCACACAAAATTTAGTTAATGCTAAGGAGACTCCTTTAATACAAAAAATAAAAATTCAAGCTTTTTTATGAAAAAGTAAAAAAAACTTGATATTTCCCGATTTATTTATGTAGATTTCCCTGTATTGAACAAATATTCACTTTATGTTGCATCGTTTTCTTTTGGCGTTTTTCACAATAACTTATTGTTTTGCCAATTACACATTTGCAGGTGTTGGCGATACAGTCGGCGACATCAAAGGAACTTTGCGTGAATCAACATTCATTGACCCAGCGTGCATTGCACCCGCCTTTGGTTATAAAAAGAAAGATGATTTTCAAGCTTGCAGCTTAGCAACAACTGCAACAATGATTGCCGGAGCA
>JAURNI010000070.1 GCA_030830305.1 Alphaproteobacteria bacterium
ATTTCTAAAGGAAAACAATCTGTAAATTTTTATATAGGTCATCCTGCTGCAGATTCACACCCGATTGGTTTTCAAATGAAGTGGCTTGGTGCAAAGGGTGGTCAAGTACCGGAAAATGTAAATTCTGCACTTACAAGGCTTAAAGCCATTGCGGTTAAGCATAATATTCCGTTTGTGGATTTATGTGAGTATGTTATTGCTAATTTACAGAAAAAGTAGATATGTTGTTTGATATCGGTAATACTAATATTTCTTATTTTTGTAATGGTAAGTACTCTACTATTAGTACAAGTCTTTTTGTTTCGCATGAAAATGTTACAAAATTTTTTGTGGAAAATAATGTAAAAACTGTTGTTTTTGCTTCTGTTGTGCCGGTTGTTAGTAATGTTTTGGTTGAGTCGGCAAAAGAATTAAAAATTAATTATCGTGAAATAACGATTGATGATGTTCCGATTCAGATAAATATAAAAAATAAAAATCAATTGGGAATTGACAGGGCGATTAATGCTTGTGTTGCATTGAAAAAGTTTGGGAATAATGTTATTGTTGTAGATTTTGGAACGGCATTGACATTTGATATTGTTTACAATGGTATTTATGAAGGTGGAATGATATTTCCCGGTCTTGTAATGGCAATGCATAATCTTCATACAAAAACTGCAAAGTTGCCTGATGTTAAAATTACGGAATATATAACAGGAATTGGTAAAAATACGGTTGAAGCAATTTTGTATGGTGCGTGTGTTGGTTATCAAGGTGTGCTTAAGGAAACTCTTTTGTTTATTGCAAATTTTTATAATACAGAGTTTCGAATAATTTTCACAGGTGGCAGTGGTAAATTGTTTTGTAAACTTATTGAAAATGCAATTTTTGAAGAAAATCTTATATTGGATTTTTTGCAATCGTGTAAAGTTGATTAAAAATCTCCGATTTTTTTAATCTCCCATTCTAAGTTAATCCCTGTTTTTTCAAGAACTTTTTGGTGGATTAATTCTCCTAGTGTATAAATATTCTTTGCTGTTGCACCGCCGGCATTGATTAAAAAATTTGAATGTTTTTCAGAAACTTCTGCGCCTCCAATTTTTAACTTGTGTGCACCTACTTCTTGTATAAGTTGCCATGCTTTATAACCATTGGGATTCTTGAATGTGCTCCCTCCTGTTCTAACGTTGACAGGCTGTGATTCCAATCGTTGTTTTGTAAATTCATTAATTGTATTTTGAATTTTTTCGGGTGTTGATTTTACTCCGTTTAGTATTGCAGAAAGAATGATTGCATTACTTGGTAGATTTGCAGAGCGATATGCGTGTTTAATTTCATTTTTTTGAATGTTAATGATTGTTCCGTCTTGTTGAAGAATTTCAACTGACTCAAGAACATCAAAAATTTCGCTGCCAAAACAGCCGGCGTTCATGCAAATGTTACCACCAAGAGTTCCGGGAATCGTTGCAAGGAATTCCATGCCTGAAATTCCTAAATTTTGCATGTGTTTTGCAAGGGTAAGGTCTAAGCATGCTGCCCCAATGCGAAATTTTGTTTCGGTAATTTGTTCAATTTTTCCAAAGGCAGAACCTAATTTTACAACGCACCCTTTGATATAGCTATCAGAAATCAAAACGTTTGAAGTGTTACCAATGATTGTTATTGGTTTAAAGTGCTTTATTAAAAACACAAGTTCTTCAATGGTTGACGGGCGAGCAAAATTTTCTGCAAGACCGCCAACTTTAAACCAAGTAATCTCGGAAAGATTGAAATTATTTCTAATGTTTAGCATTTATGCAACATTTTGTGTATCATCTTCATCGTTTTCATAATGTGGTGCGAAATATCTTTGATGGTAATCCACTCTTTGAAAGATTTTTGATTCTTTGTCCATAGCCCAGTATTTTGAACGATACTGAAATTGTATTTCGTGGTCAATAAGGTCAACAACATCATACATTCTTTGTGTCATATCAATGATTTCCATAATATGGTTTACACCTTTTCTTTGTGCTGTAAAGTTTTGAAGAACTCTTCTTACTCCCTTTAATTGAAAAAGAGATGTTAGTTGGTCACTTTCTGTACCAATGCAACGATACATTACTTGGTTTGCGGAAGAGCCTTTGATGTCTGTATTTCTGTGTTGGTTGGAACATGATGCAGAATATGAGCAGAATTTTTGTTTTGCTTCATCAAAGTACAGTAGGCACATTTGTTGTAAATCTTGCATTTCGTCAGTGTTGTAGTTTTTTATTAATGTACTGGTGCGAAATTCTTCGTTCATATATTCTTGGACGATTGCAATTGCTTCTCTTTCGTTAGCACATGCTTTGAAAGCATCAAGATAAACCTGTGGTAGTGGTCTGCCAGCAAGAGACATCATGATGTTGGCTTTTTTATTAAGATGTGATTTTTCAAAACCGTCAGCTTGCTCTTCAACGGCTTTATTGGTAATTACAAGCGCAAATTCGTCATGAATTATATTAGTGATAAGTGACATCCTTCAAAGAAAAATTAAACAATTGAAAATTTCAAATATACTTAAAGATTAAAAGTCAAGTATTTTTTGTATTTTTTGGTGGTATTTATATACTTATTTGCCCCAAAGGTTCTTGACTTTTAAAAATTACATTTTATACATTATATGTAATTAACATCAAAACAAATGAAACAGTTTAAAAATCTTATGGACTTGACAAAAGTTTTTTCTTCCGAAGAAATTTGCCATAATTTTTTAAAAGATGTTTTGTGGGGTAAAAAAGAAAACGGCAAAAGAGCAAAAATATCTTGCCCAAGATGTGGTTCAAACCATATTAACGAATTTGCAGATTTTAAAAGAAATCGTTGTTATGATTGCAAAAAAACATTTTCAGTAAGAGTTGGAACTATTTTTGATGATAGTAGAATTGAATTGCAAAAATGGTTTATGGCAATTTATTTGATAAATTCAAATAAGAAAGGTGTTCCAAGCACATACATTGCAAAAGAAATCGGTGTAACACAAAAAACAGCTTGGTTTATGTTACACCGCATAAGAGAAGCTTGCCAAGACGAAAGTTTTGACTTACCTTTTGACGGAATAACTGAAATTGACGAAGCTTATTTGGGTGGCAAGGAAGGCAACAAACATTCTAATAAAAAAGGTTTGGCAGAAAAAACACCAGTCCTTGGTTTTATCAATCGTGATACTAAAAAAGCAAAAGCAATGAAAATTCCAAGTGCAAAAGGTTATGATTTACAAGAACAAATTTATAAACACACAAAAGAAGGTTCGTTTTTAGTAACGGATAGTTATAATGCTTATGATGTTTTAAGTTGGAATTACAAACACGAAAGTGTAAAACACTCCGCAGGTGAATATGTAAAATCAAAAAGCCGTGTTGCCTTCAAAATTCATACGAACTCTATTGAAGGATTTTGGTCAATGGTAAAAAGAGGAATTTACGGAGTTTATCACTGGGCTTCGGCAAAACATATTAATAAATATCTAAACGAATATTCAACGAAGTATAACACAAAAGATTTAACAAATGCGGAGCGTTTTTATAACTTCTTTGCAAATATTAATCACAAAATAACATACAAACAACTTATTTCAGTATAATATGTCAGCACAAGCAATAAGAGTTGAAAAAATACAAGATAAACAAATGAGTTTTGGCGAGGTAGTTGGGAAGTTGGCAAGGGTGAAAATTGCACCAATAGAAAGCTTTCAATCAAAAATTATAAATGGAGATGTAATTCAAGAATTAAAAAAACTCAACAAAAAACATAAATTTGATGTAATTATTATTGACCCACCATATAACATTGGTAAAGATTTTGGCAATAATAATGATACAATGGAAATGGGCGAATATATTAAGTGGTCAAAAAAATGGCTTGATTTATGTTTTGATGTTTTAGCAGACAATGGCTTGATTTATGTTTATGGCTTTCCTGAAATTCTTGCAAGACTTGCCGTTGAATATCCAATTGAAAAACAAAGAATACTTGCTTGGCACTATACAAACAAAACAACACCCTCTTCAACATTTTGGCAACGCTCTTATGAATCTATTTTATGTTTATGGCAGAATGAAAGGCCAACTCTTGAAATAGACCAAATAAGAGAGCCGTACACGGATAGTTATTTAAAATGTGCAGGGAAAGAAAGAAAAGACACAAAGGGAAGGTTTGGAAATAAAACCACTATATACAATGTCAATGAAGGTGGTGCCTTGCCTCGTGATGTGATTAAAATTCCCGCCCTTGCTGGTGGTGCGGGAAAAATTGAAAGGCATTTTATGTGTAAAACTTGCAACAACACACTGTATAAATCAAGTGAGCTTAAAAAACACCAAGAACACGATATTTTTCAACACCCAACACAAAAACCAATGGAACTTACAAAAAAACTTATACTTTCACGAATAAATGGCAATAACGGCAGAACCTTAATACCATTTGCAGGTAGCGGTTCTGAATGTGTTACTGCTAAAAATTTAGGTGTGGAATTTTTAGGAATTGAATTAAATGCCGAATATGTAGAATATGCAAATAAATGGCTTGAACTTATAGATTAATTATGTACAAATTAACGGATAGAATGTTGCAAGCCCTTGAAAAAGATTTGCGTAAATTTCACGAATTATTTCCAGGGAGGCAGATGTCAAGCTTGGCAACTTGAAGAACTTATTGCAAAAGCTATAAGAAGTGATTTTAATAAAAGTGAAAGGGTGGTTTGGAAGGGTAATGGACACGATATTGGTTGTGATATTTTAGTAAATGATAATATTGAAATACAAATTAAATCAGGTGCAGTTGACAACAAGTATCTTACTTTATCAGGGCATAGACTTGGAAGATTTAAGGGCAATTTACAAGAAATAACGGATTTCTTAAATCAAAATCTATATTTGTTAATAGCAGTGCCATATTATGATAAGGACTGCGAACTTGGTAAATCACATATATACCAAATATTTTATTTGGATACAAAAATGTTAAAATTAAATGACTACAAAAAATGGAATGAAAAGAAAGGTAAAAAGGGTGGTATATCATATTATGCAACCAATGATTTTGGTGTTGAGTTATCAATACACCCAACTATGAGTTGGCAAATATGGTGGAATGTTCCATTAGATATTTTAACAGACGAAAATAAAACACGATTAATTATTATTAATTAGGGCAAATAAATATATAAATGCCTTATATGCACAGCTTTTCTTCTTGACATTTTTAAATTTAATTGCTACTAGAAATTAGCAATATTTAGAGAATAAAAAAATGTCAGTAAGGCCGTTATCTCCGCATCTTTCAGTTTATAAACCTCAAATTACCTCCGGAACTTCAATTATTGGAAGACTTTGCGGAATATATACATATATTTTCCTTATTATATCACTTTGGTCTCTTATTTTTTCCATATACAAATACACAAACCCGCTAATTCCGCTTTATATAGCAATTATGGTAATTAAAACATCTGCACCGGTAGTTTCGGTTATAGCATATCTTATTCTTTTTATTACAGTGTTTTGCGTAACTTTTTTCACGGGTACGCTTGTTCGCCATATTTTATGGGATCACAACTTCGCTCTTGAACTGAAAACGGCATCGATAATCGGTTACATTATTGTAGCATCGTCTGTTTTTCTTTCAATTTTAGCTGTTGTGCTAATTGCACTAATGTAGATGTCAAAACAAAAAGTTATTGAACAATACTCATCTAATTTTACGGATTTTTCTCCTCTTTTTGTTGTCCCTTCAAGATACGAAGTCATCAATATTGCACATAATGCCTCCGAAATTAAGGAAGATGTAACGAATATCATCAAAATAATTCCGGTTTCACACCCGCTTACACTGCGAATATCAAAATCCGTTCCTTACAATATAATTGCAGAAATAATTAATAAAAACCATAGCAAAACCATTTCACGCATTAATTTAAAATTTTTTGCAGGTAGTCCTTCTTGGTGGAATAAACTTTTTCCAATTCATAAAGAAGTAATAATTTCCGGAAAACCGAAATTTTATAACGATGAAATCTCATTTATTCATCCAAAAAAACTTGAAAGTGCAAGCCAATATTTTTTTGAACAATCAAAAACAATAATTACACCGTACTATAAAAAGTACAATATTAAAATTGAAGATTCCACCATTCAAGAGTATCTCTTAAACACAATCAAGGTAATTCCAGAAATGACCCCAAAAGTATTGGAAAAAATAAATTTCCATCTTGGGCTTGGAAAGCAAATAAATTTACATTCCGCAATAAAAGAAGTTCATAATCCAACATCAATTCAAAACCTTACGGACTCCAAACATTTCCTTGCAACACTTGAATATATCTCATACAAAAATACACTACAAAAAATTAATCAACATAACGCAACTCCACTCACATTTAAAAACTCGATTTCAAATGTGGAAGCAAATTTTACATTTCCTTTAACACAAGGGCAAAAAGATGCCATTGCGGAAATCTCAAAATTTCAGCAGTCACCAAACGGTAAATTATTTCTTTTGCAGGGTGATGTCGGCTGTGGTAAAACTATTGTTGCAATTACAACCGCTATTAATGCAGTTAATGCGGGTTTTCAAGTTGCAGTTCTTGCGCCAACACAAATTCTTGCAATGCAATTATACCATAATTTTAACGATATCCTTTTAAAATTTCAAATTGAATGTTCATTGCTTACAAGTAAAGACGGAGCTAAAATTAAAAGAGAAAAGCTCTCCAACATCAAGAATGGAATAACACAAGTTGTGGTTGGAACTCATGCAGTTTTTGCCAAAGCTGTCGAATTCCAAAACCTTGGTTTTGTAATTATTGACGAACAACACAAGTTCGGTGTCAACCAAAGACTTGAACTAATGCGGAAATCCGAAAACGCAAAATGTTTGTTGATGACCGCCACCCCAATTCCACGCACACTTTCAATGTCTATGTATTCCGGCATTGAATATTTTTCAATTAAAGAAAAACCGCAAAACCGTTTACCAATTCAAACAACGGTTATTTCATCTGTAAAAGCTGCTGAACTTATTTCCTCCATGAGGAAAAAATTTGGAAATGATTTCAAGATGTACTGGGTTTGTCCGTTAATTGAAGCAGAAAGTGATGCAAAATCCAACATTAAAGAACGGGAAAAATTCTTACTTCAATACTTTAAAAATGAAGAAATAATTACGGTTCACGGTAAAATGAAAGAAGACGAAATTAATAGTGCTCTTATCAAGTTTAAGGAAGACAGCAATTTACGCATTCTACTTGCAACAACAATTGTTGAAGTTGGAATTGATGTTCCAAAGGCCAATATTATTGTTATTGAAAGTGCCGAAACTTTTGGGCTTGCTTCGTTGCATCAACTTAGAGGGCGTGTTGGAAGAAATTCAAAGCAAGGATATTGTATTTTGCTTTTTGGTGGCGAGCTTTCCGAAAATGCAAAAATAAGGCTTCAAGCAATGAAGGAATCAAATGACGGCTTCTACATTTCAGAAATTGACCGCAAATTACGAGGCTCCGGTAATATTTTAGGAGAAGCACAATCAGGTTCCATGAAATTCAAATTTTTTGATGAAGACCTCTACCAAAACAGTATTCTTCAGTTGGAAGATATCTTTCTTTCACTTTCAGGTGAAGAAAAAGACCGAATTTCAACCATTTTTGCAGTAAATACTGCGTTGGAATTTTCTTATAATTAATTAGTAATTGATTTTTATTTTTGTCCCAATAAAATGCTAGTGGTTGATGGTGCTTCAGAACACTGTACACCGGTTAGTTAGTCTATACTGCAATCAGATAAAGTTTTATTATGTCAGGAGTCCATCTGAATAATGTATTTATACAAAATAAGATGGGCACTATGATTGTACGGTGTTCTTAAACTCCTGACACCATTTGTAATTATTTATTAACAAATGGAAGAACATGATTTTACAAAGGAAAATGAAGTTTATATTCAACAATTAAAAGAATTGGTGTTATATTTTTCTTCAATTGAAGATGATGAAATAAGAAAAATGGTTGTAAATTTGTTAAGAATGGTATCGGAAAACAGTATAGAAATTACAGAATTTCCATAATATACCCACCACCAATCATACGGTTACCGTAATAAAATACAGCAGCTTGCCCCGGTGCAATGAAAGAAATTTTTTCTTTTAACTTAACAATATTACCATTAATTTCACAAGAAACCGGTTGACAAGACGACCTTACTCGTACGGTTATGTCAGATGGAATGGACTCACTGTGGTTTAAAAGGAAGTAGGGGTTATCAATTGTGAAGGTGTCTCTTAGCAAATTTTGATACTTTCCAACATAAACCGTATTTGTTTTTGCATCAAGTTTACAAACATACAGCGGTTCCTTTGCCGAAATTCCAATACCTCTCCGTTGCCCGATTGTATAATGAATTATGCCATTATGCGTACCAAGAATTGCACCAGTCTCCACATTAATGATACTTCCTTGTGCTTCCGAATGCGGATGAAACCGCTTTACCACCTTGGCATAGTCACCGTCTGGTACAAAACAAATGTTTTGGCTGTCTGGTTTTTGTGCAATTTTTAAACCATACTTTTCCGCAAGTTTACGCGTTTCTTGCTTGGTTAAATGCCCAAGAGGAAACTCCAAAAACTCAAGTTGTTCACCGGTTGTTTGAAAAAGAAAATACGATTGATCTTTAGTTTCATCAAAACCTTTGTGCATTTCGTTACCAAACTTGCCTTGCTTTTTCTGAACATAATGCCCCGTTACAAGCTTTATTGCGCCAAGTTTTTTGGCAATTTTGAATAAATCCCTGAACTTTACTGTTTGATTACACCTAACGCACGGTATTGGAGTATACCCTTGAATATATTGATCTGCAAACTCCTGCATTACTTCCTGCTTAAAAACATCTTCATAATTAAGCACATAATGTGGAATATTTAGCATATTACATGCGGTTTGAGCATCAAAGATATCCTTACTTGCACAGCAAGTTTTGGTGCGTTTTGTAGAATCAACATCACAAGTTGTGTCACTGTAATCATAAAGTTGCAGTGTAACCCCAATAACATTATACCCCTGTTCTTTCATTAAAGCCGCACATACTGTGGAATCCACACCACCGGACATTGCAACAACAACGGTCTCTTTGGAGCTATCCTTTACGGTTTCTTGCATCAAATTCAGAGTAAAACAACACCATTTTGCCGCAACCCTTTTCAAATTTCAAGTCAAATTAACCAAAAATTCGGTAATGTTCACTTTTATGACTTGACATTTAAAAAACAATGATTTATACTATCTTATAAATAAGAAAAAATATATGAATATTGTTAGTATCTACAAAAAGTTTCCTACCGATTTAGACTGCATAAAACATCTTGAAAGTATACGCTGGAAGGATAAAGTTACTTGTGCATACTGTGGAAGTGCTCATACTGGAACGCATAATGTAAAAGGTTGTGAAACAAGAAGTGGTAGACGCTTTCAGTGTCAAGATTGTAACAAAAGCTTTTCAGTAACAGTTGGCACAATATTTCATCACACACATCTACCTTTGCAAAAATGGTTCTTGGCTATTTCATTAATATTGAACGCCAAAAAAGGTATTTCAACAAGGCAACTTGCAAGGGATTTAGATTTACCAGTAAAAACGGCTTGGTCGGTTGGAATGAGGATAAGAAAGGCTTTTAAATCAGAAGAAAAAGAACTTTTGAAAGGTATTTTTGAAATGGACGAAACTTATGTCAAGAACGCTCCGCAAGATAGAGACGATGACAATGATCGAAAAGGTGGTGGACACTCAAATAAAACTCATACAAGCATTGTTGCATTCAAGGAAAAAGACGGCGACTTGAAAGCTTTTGTTACGGCGGACACAACCTCAATTACACTTGGCGAGATTATTTTTGAAAATATTGCAACTAGCTCGGAAATTCATACAGACGAATACAATTCTTACAAGCATATTCGTAAGTTTTGGAATCATAAAACAGTTAATCACTCTATTGAATATGTTACAAAAGATGGAATACATACTAATTCAGTTGAAGGATTTTGGGCTTTGTTAAAAAGAGGAATAAAAGGTAATTTCCACTGGCTAAGTAAGAAGCATTTAAGTTCTTATGTAACAGAATTTGAGTTTAGATAT
The DNA here is from genome assembly GCA_030830305.1 of Alphaproteobacteria bacterium. GTDB lineage: Bacteria > Pseudomonadota > Alphaproteobacteria > Rickettsiales > Deianiraeaceae > CAJQOT01. The sequence continues at coordinate 10,125 of JAURNI010000070.1, forward strand.
AACAACCGTGAAAACGAGCTGGTGTTTGGTGATGTTTTAGGCAGATTACTAAAAGTCTGAAATTTCATTAAGCATATCTATTACGGATATGCTACGGATATTGTTTTGCTCACAAATCGTATGTATTTTTCCAGCTTTGTTTTTTCTCCTTCTCTGACTACCAACATCAAAGCCTTCTTGCGTAACAACGGTATAACCGTAAAACGATGCATAAGATACAAGCCATGGGTCTGCCCAGTACATTTTTGGCTTTGTTGGGATAAATTTTGTATAATCACCTTGTGAGTAAATTCTTATTAATTCATTTTGAACATCTTCGCAATAAGAATCATTCTTTGAAAGATAGAAATTTTCTTTTTCAGAAAATTCACTCCATCTGTCAATAGCATCATTTAACCTTGTAATATAAGATCTTTCTTTCCCAAGATGTTTATTTGTTTCCTGAAATACTTCATAATGAATTAATATTTGTTGAGATAATTTCTTTTTAATAATATCTCTATATGCATCAAGGGTAATATACTCTATAAATATTTTACCCAATGCGTTGGTATCAATTAGGTATTTATTCATTTTGAGTTATCATAATATTTAATAATATCCAATGATTTATTCATACTATAACCTGTAAAACCATATAATTCATACGGATGCAAAATGCTTGCACGAATTGATTGCATAAGAATGTTACAAAATTTTCTACTAATTTTGTTGGCACCGTTATTGTTGTGGATTGTTTTCATACCCTTGCTTGATATTTTAATATCATCTTTTTTTATTGGATTTTCTTTAATTTGCCTAATCAATTCCTGCATTGTTGCTTCCTTGATATAGCCCAAATTAAATAATCTATATACAAAGGTTTCCCTGCTCGTGTAATGTTTGTAACAAATATCTTGCACATTTTGCAATGTAATGACATTCTTATCTATAATATTTTTTAGTTCGGCAGTATTAAACAAATCACAAGGTAATAATACTTCGGACGCAACATTATTGCAAAATGTTTCAATTTTATTATGTTCATAAATGTTACTATTGTGTAACATACTGCTATTGATTAAAATATGAGCTAACTCGTGGTATATTGAAAATATTTGCCCCACAAATGTTTCGCCAGCAGATGTGATTGAAATAATAGGTAAAACATCGTAATTAATTGCCATGCCTCGTAATTGCTTATCAAGCCTTGTATCGGTTTTAAATAGTAAAATATTTAAATTTTCTATATTAACAATTAATTTTTTAATATAATCGCTTATTGTTTTTATACCTTTTCCTTGTGGTGTTATATTATTGCGAATATATAACGCAACATCATTAATATTGGATTGTGTAAAATCAAACTGTTTGAATTGCTTTGTATTGTCCATTTTTAGAATATCACTTAACTCAATACAATTATCCCTAATATCAATCATTCTTTCAATTTCAGTTTGAATTTTATAATTCATTGATACCGCACCAGATTCAACAACTCTTGTATCCCAATGTATATTATGAACTTGTGATTGTGTATGTGGCTTTAATAGAAAAAAAGCTAACGGTTTTCTTATCTTGTCAGAAATGGATATTATTTTTCCAAGTACAGGTTTATTATTTTCCCATTCTGATTTTATACTTAATTGCATTCTATCGTCTTCGGAATAATTTTTTAAAAGCCATTTAACGCAATCAGGATGTATATTGAATTTCATCTCATCTATGTTATTTTTTTCTACCATATATTTTTATTAAATTAATTTGTCAAGGAAAAAGTCTTAAAAGTGAACATTACCAAAAATTCTATACCTAATAAACGCAGAAAAACTGTAAAACTTCTGTTTTTGTTGTTCAGATTTAAGAAAAATCATATCACTTTCTGTTATGAATATGGCAATACGATGCTCTTTTTTTACCTTTGTTTGTGTTGGCTTTGTTGAAGATTTAACACCACCTTTGGATTGAATATGTTCTTTCGTTTGTTTGTTTTCCTTCTTTTCCTTTATTAAACTTTCCTTTTCTTGCTTAATTTCTTCCTTTTCCTGTTGCAATTTTTTGTGGTATTTTTCCAGTTTCTCTTCCAAAGCTTCACTCTTTTGGTTTTCGGTTTTGAGCTCATCTATCAACCCTTTAATCCTTTTTTCTTGCCAATTTTCGTTCATATTATATAAAAAAGTTATATAAACATGTAACAAAACGATTCCATTTTAAGGAAGCATTTTTGTAAAAAAATTGAAACTTTATATACAATTCTTACATAAATATACACCAAACCTGTGCTGAATATGTGCTGTTTTTGTGTCATTTTGGTGGTATTTTGTATACAAATATGTACAGTTTTGTATACAAAACGGCATATATTTGGTACAATTTTGATGTATTATTAGCGAAGATGTTTTTCAATGTATTCCCTAATTTGTACCAAATTTTTCACACAATGAAGTGTGTGTTTTGTATTTCCTGTACCAGTAACAACAACAGACCAACCATAAATTTCCACCGCTTCAACATTTTTTATTTGTGTAATTGACGCCGGAGTTCTTACGGTTGCCATACCGTCTTTAATTAAAATAGCATTTCCAAAGCAATAAATTATTGCAAGAATAAATATTAAACCACACAGAACTGTTAGAAAAATATGGTTAATTCTTCCAAGTCCAAGCCAGATAATACCTATATTTACCACAATTGCAACACAAACGCACCCCTTAAATGACGGTTTAATTGTAATGTTATTCATAAGTTTTGTCCTTGTTCTTGATTTTATTATACACAAAATTTACAAAATTTTCAACAGTAAATTGATGGTTTTTTTCACTTCCAAGTATACGAATTGAAAGGGTATTTTGCTCTTCTTCTTGCTTTCCAATGGTAATAATATACGGTACTTTTTGTGTAGAATGCTTACGAATTTTATAAGAGATTTTGTCGGAAGTATCATCAATGTGTGTAATTATACCCGATTTTTGCAATTCTTCCGCAACTTTTTGTGCATGATTATTATAGTTTTCTGAAATTGAACATACAACAACATGCACAGGAGACACCCATAACGGTAGCTTTCCTGCATAGTTTTCTATGAGTATTCCTATAAATCTTTCAAACGAACCGAGTATTGCCCTGTGCAAAATTACCGTGTTTTTTTTGCTTCCTTGTGGAGTAACATACTGTGCATTTAGGCGTTCAGGTAGTACAAAATCCAACTGAATTGTACCACATTGCCACTTTCTTTTAATAGCATCTGTTAATTGGAATTCCAGTTTTGGTCCATAAAACGCACCTTCTCCTTCCATAACTTCATAATTATACCCTGCAAGTTTGATAGCATCTGCCAAACCTTTTTCGGCTTTATCCCATGTTTCATTTGTGCCTGCTCGTTTTTCTGGGCGTGTTGAAAGCTTAATTTCAACATCTGTAAAACCAAAATCATTATAGACTTCATGCAAGAAAATACAGAAATCCTTAACTTCTTTCACAATTTGTTCTTCCGTGCAGAAAATGTGGGCGTCATCTTGCGTGAATGCCCGCACCCGCATAATTCCATGCAATGCACCCGATGGCTCATTTCTGTGGCACGAACCAAACTCCGCCATACGAATTGGAAGATCTTTATAAGACTTCAAACCTTGCTTGAAAATTTCAATATGTGCCGGGCAGTTCATCGGTTTTAGTGCCATTGCCTTGTCTTCATCATAACAAATGAACATGTTTTCTTGGTATTTCTCCCAGTGACCGGACCTCTCCCACAATTCACGGTTAATTAATTGCGGAGTG
>JAURNI010000071.1 GCA_030830305.1 Alphaproteobacteria bacterium
AAATAGTGTAGGAATCAAAAAGTGCATTAAGTTGAAATGCATAACCAATTGAAGGAGTGACTTCGTCAGCATTTGAGCTGTACATTTTCACATTACCTGTGGTTTGTTTTAGTAAACCCGCAATAATTTTAATTAAAGTAGACTTACCACACCCACTTTCACCAATAATTGCAAGAGAATCTCCGGCTTTAAGTTCAAAAGAGATATGCTGTAAAACTTTTTTACTACCAAAAATTTTTGATATATTGTTAACTTTTAAATACATTATAGATTTTCAAAAAGTGATTTAAAAATTTCAATTCCATTTGCTCCTGTAATAATGTCTCTTTCCGGATGAGGCATCATTCCAAGGACATTCTTGTTTGGTCCGCCAAAAATTCCTGCGATATCTTCAATGGAGCCATTTGGATTTTCTTTATACTTGAAAGCAATTTTATTGCCATCTTGTAATTTTTTAAGAGTATCATCGCTGCAAAAATATCTTCCATCTGCATGGGCTATTTGCATTGTCATATTTTTTGACGCATCTTTTGTAAAAACTGTTGACGAATTCATTGTTTCAAGTTCAATTACCTTGCAAACAAATGAAGAAGAATTATTACGAAGAAGTGCACCGTCAAGAATTTTACTTTCTGTAAGAATTTGAAAACCGTTACATACACCCATAACATAACCACCTTTTTGTGCAAATTGTTTCACTTCTTCAAGAATTTTACTAAATGAAGCAATGGCACCGGAACGGAGATAGTCTCCATAGGAAAAACCACCTGGAAGGAAACATAAATCAAGATTTTGCGGAAGCGGGTCACGATACCATGTAAAAGAAACATTAAAACCCGTGTTTTTTAGAACACTATGAGCTTCGGCGTCGCAATTAGACCCAGGAAATACTACTACTGTTGCTTTTGGCATTTGTCATCAACATCAAAAAATTCTACTTTTTGTTTATTATCTTGCGGAGTCAGCTCTTCAACAAAATTGTTGACTTCTTTCTCCAAATTTTTTTTTACAGAAAAAAAAGACTGTAAAAATTCTTTAATTTCAGCGGGTTTAAAAAATAAAAAACACACAAGCAAAACCACCAGAATTTCACCAAATGAGATACTCATACCCGTAAAAAATATTAAAAAATAATTCCAGTGAGGTTAAGGAATGTCAAGAAAAATATGTTATAATACAAATTTACAATTAAACTCCGCTCTGATAAATTGGAATAAAACGATACTTTCTTCTGTTGGCAACGCACAAGAAACCAATTAAAAAAGCATGTGCAAACATTGATGAACCACCATAACTAATAAAAGGCAAAGCCATACCTTTTGGCGGAATAAGGCTTAAGTTTACAGAAATATTAACAAATACTTCAAAAAAAATTAATGCAACGGTAAGAAATATAATATAATTATTTACTATAATTGACATTTGGTATTTTTCTAAAGATGGATCGGAATTAAATGCAAGTTCTGAATAGAAATCTTGTTCTTTTTTTGCATAAGCTATATTTGAAAACAGTAACACTCCGAATACACAAATAATAATAATTAAAAATAAAGAGCCAAGTTCCTCCCCTATTCTTGCAAAAATGAAATCATTGTGAGAATCCGGCAGACGCTTTGAAATTTCACCCGCACCAAGACCGTTACCAAACAATCCACCATGTTTGATTGCATCGTAAGCAATTTGTGTTTGATACATCTTCTCACCTTTAACAAAATGGAGAATTCTTGTTCTAACATGCGAAAGTGAAAAAATTGCAATTAAAATTGCAATACACACAGGAACTGATGAATAAAGAATCACTTTCAAACGAATACTTGAAAGTAAAATTAGCACACCTGTCAGGAATGTATATGTAAGAATCATGCCGAAATCTGGTTGTAAAAAAAGTAAAAATGCAATAATACAATATAAAAAACCATGTAAAACCGGGTACAGTATATTCCTGGTTCTTTCATAAAGAAAATAGATATAAGCACTGATTACAATAAAAAACGGCTTCAGAATTTCTGACGGTTGAATTGTAATTATTTTTAAATCAAGCCATCTTTCGGCACCCTTAACACTTCTCCCTGACATTCCAAAAATTGCGATCATCGCAAAAATACAGCAAATAAAACCAAGTTGGGAAAGTTTAATAACTGCTTCCGTGTTCTGAAATGAAATTACGAAGAATATTGCAAAAGCAATCAAAACAAAAGCAATTTGTTTGTTAAAAAAGTATAAGTCTGAAACATTAAGAACGCTTCCAATGTGATAGCTCGCCGAAAACACAGCAAGTAAACCAACACCAAGTAAAAATAGCACTGAATAAATTGTAGGTTTATGAAGGTCTCTCCACCATAAATAAACAGGATTATAACGAGAAAGCATCAACATAAAATTAAATTATGCATTCTACATAATTCCAAATGAAGGATATGTCAATATAAAATATATTGAAAATAAAAGATATGTATTATAACTATCAATTTTATTGGATTAAAAAAAATGGGTAAAAAGTTCATTGCTACAGGAAGAAAGTCTAAGCTTTCACAAGCACAGATTTCCTTTTTTACAGAAAAACTTGCAAAAAATAATATTTCAAGTACAGTTGAATATATTCAAACTTACGGAGACACCCACACCGAGCTTCCGATCAATCAACTTCCTATCACAAATCCGTTTACAAAAGAGATCCACCAAGCCCTTATTGACGGCACAGTCGACATTGGTGTATCATCTTTAAAAGATGTTGAAATTTCAGAAACGCAAAATATTGAAACTATTTATTTTTCAGAGCGAGAAAACCCAAGAGATGTTTTTATTATCAACCAAGATGCGATAGGTAAAATTAAACAAGGAGAAAAAATATTAATCGGCACTTCCTCACAAAGAAGGCAATTTTTATTTGGGAAAATAGCATCAAAAATTTTACCAAATAACACAAAAGTTGAATTTCAAAACATTCGCGGAAATGTTACAACGCGTATTTCACTTGTTCAAGAAAAAAAACTTGATGGTATTATTGTTGCAATGGCAGGAATATTAAGACTCCGCCAAAACAATAATTTTAAAAATGAAATTTCTGCATTGTTAAGCAACACAATGGCAATTGTTTTGCCAATAAGTCATTTTCCAACTCCACCGGGGCAAGGAGTCATTATTGGGCAAGTTTCAAATTCGAATCAAAGAGATTTTTCCAACATTAGAGCTCTTTCAAATAGAGAAGCAGAAAAGATTTCAAAGCTTGAAAAACAAGAATTTTTTAATTACGGTAAGGGTTGTAAGGAAGGTTACGGAGTAACACACCTTATTTACAAAAATCATGAATGTACATTTATAAAAGGTATAACTTCCGAAGGAAAAGAGATTAATGTTTATAAAAATTTTACCAAGCCAAAATACACAAAATTATTTGATACCCGCTCCCTTCGAGATTATATTAAAAAAATACCTATCGATGTAAAAATTCCAAAAGATGCAAAAAAGTTCATTGTTGCAAATGCAAATGCGGTTAATTCTAAAGAAATTATTGATAAGCTTAAGGAAGCTGATGAAGTGTGGGCTCTTGGTTTTATGACGCTTCAAAAATTAACACAAATGGGTATTTTATGCAACGGGTGTTTGGAATCTTTGGGTATTGAAGCTTTTAATAATATTTACTTTTCTTCAAAATTTGAAAAACCAAAACAAGAAGATTATTATATTCTAACTTATAAATCTGCAAAATTTCATTCAAATTACAATACAATTGCAACGTATCATACAGAAATTGATATGAATTACGAGGGTTTATCAAAAAAACTAAGCGATATTTCTTCTTGTGATGCGGTGGCATGGTCTAGTGTGTTGATGTATGAAAATTTCAAGCAATATTTTAAAGGAAATGTTCATGTTACTCTTCTTGGGGAAACATATAATCATTTAGTTCAAGACGGCATTACCCCTTATGGAACATTTAATTTTGACGTTCTTTCACATTTTTAATTGACAATTCTTATTTTATATATTAAACAAACGCATAGTTTTTACACTTTTTATGAAAAAAAGTCCAATTATAGCAGTTAGTGCACTAGTTTTAATTATTGCAGGGAGTGTTGTGTATTATTTCTCTAAAAATAGAGAGCAACAACAAGTGCAAAATGTTTCTACAGAGGGACAACTTAAAGACGAAAAAGTTAATTTTGGTCAATAATAGTTTGGAATGAAATATCTTGCCGGTTTAACTCGTTTTCGTAAACATGAAGCCATGAGAGACATGCTCTCTTCTGTTTCTTTGCGTCCGCAAAATTTCATGCAGATTATCTTCGTTGACGAGAACCTCTCCAACAAAAAACCGGTACCAAATATAGAGTATTTTTGGTTGGATTCCCCCTTTTCTATCATTGAAACGATTCAAGGAGATATTTCGCAGGGAATAAAATCTTTTTTATTGTTTTGCGTTCCAAAAAATAAAGAAAAGGCGTTTGAATTTACTTGTAATACAGTTCAGCAAATAAAGAATCACTTTGGGAGTAAAATCTTCCTTGCATGTGATTTATGCCTTTGTGGAATGACGCACGACGGCCATTGCGGTTTTATTGACACCAACAAACAACTTATTGATAACCACACGACAGTAGAATTTTTAGCACGAAACGCCATTGAATTTGCAAAATCAGGAGCAGATTGCATTGCTCCAAGCGATATGCAAGACGGCAGAATAAAAGCTATCCGTGAAATACTTAATGATCATGGTTTTGATGATATCTCCATTATGAGCTATTCAACAAAGTTTGCTTCAAATTACTACAGTGCATTTAGAACGATATACCAGTCCGGAATTGATAAAAACTCACCACTGAAAGACAGAAAAACCTACCAAATTGATTTTTGCAATACAAAAGACGCTATCCTAAGTTCAATAAGAGACGAACTCGAGGGTGCAGATATTCTTATGGTAAAACCAATAATAAGATATCTTGATATCGTTAAAGAAATTCAAGCAACTTGCAAACTTCCGCTTGCTGGTTTTCATGTTAGTACGGAATGTGTTTCATTGAATTTGCTTGCAAATAATGGATACGGAGACCTTGCAAGTCTTTTTATGGAAGACTGGATTGCAATTAAAAGAAGTGGCGTTGATGTTATAATTACATACAATGCAAGAATGGTAAAACAATGGGTAAACAAAGGAGAATAATTTTATTGACATTATCAATTTTTAACATAAAAGGCAAATGTTATTTGTTTAAGCTATGAGGCACACCATTGTTGGAGTAATATTTCTTCTGTTATTGCAACATCAGGTACATGCTTCTCGCGGTTGGTATATTAGTATTGCCGGAGTATCTTCCAAGCAAAGTCATAAAGTAAAAGACCGCACTGTATCCTACACAGTATACAATAACAACGACAACACGCTTAAAACAAATTATAATGTTTCCGCTGCTAGCGTTCAAAACACAACATACTGGTTTAAAAAAGATAGCACCACACAAGATAGTGCATCGCCTCCGGCTTTTGCATCTTTTACAACGCTCTCTAATGCAATGAACGGAAATTATATAACAACAGATACCACATTTTCTTTGTACATGGACGACACAACCGGCGCAAACACGCCGTCTTTTGGTACATCAACAGGTTTTACTGCTGCAAGTAATACTGCACCAACTAATACAACAGGTGGAAGTACTATTACAAACGGAATTATTACACACACAGGAACGAACACGCAAGTTGCAAAGATTGACCGCCGCGTAGGTCTTAGCAATTCAACTTATCTTGTAACATTAAAACCAATTGATTGGTTAACAAAGGTTGCAACGGTAAAAACTCAAATTGAAAGCGAACTAAGTGCATCGGGTTTAAACACAACGCAGCAATTACAAGATTTTCTAGATGTATTGCAAAACGAATCATCAAAGGGCGTTGAATTAAGCATCGGTTATAAATTTCGTCCGTTTCAAAGTTCATGGTTTCTGGCACCGCAAGTTGATATTTCGTATTTTAAAGGAAACGATCAATCCGCTGCAGCATATGCAAATTCTAACAAAACAAGCTTTAGCCTTGCATCAGATTCCACACATACCCAGAAAATTACACATGATTCTCTAGATTTATCATTTTCTACAAGTATGATAGCAAAAATTGGTGTAGAAAACCACTTGTTTTTTGGTGTTTCAAAACTTCCATTTAGTATTTACGGACTCGTTGGAGGAACATCTTCCATGCGTAAATACAAAAGTGTACAGGCAAATAATCTTGGCTTGAAGTATGGTGTTGGCGGAGAAGTTTTTCTTTCAAAAAAGCTTGCATTTTTTGCAGAAGTTTTTCAAATTCAGTTTTTAGAACAAAAGGTTGAAAGCTCTGCAAGTTATAGCTACACTACCAGTTCCGCAACTCAAGCAATTTATAATGCCAATACAGGCGGTTCAATAACATTAACAAATGGAGGAACCGGTACAAATTTAAAATCAACAACAGTAAATTATGCAAGCTTGGAGCAATCTCTTGGAAATGTTAAATACAAGGTTATTGAAAATTTTAAAATCAACAGCAAGCTTTCCGCAATTAAGGTTGGTTTAACGTATTATTTATAATAACCCTATTGACACCGTCTCATTTTTGTGGTATAGTGTGATATACCTCAAGTAATTATTACAAATAAATGAGAGTTCCATACTTAGTTGCCGTTGCAATGTGTTTGCTAATGTCATCAAAATCTTATGCTTCTCGTGGTTGGTATATTAGTATTGCCGGAGTATCTTCCAAGCAAAAACACGAAACATCGGAGTATAAAGCAAAGTACACTCTGCCAGCATTGAAAAATTTATATACTGGTGATGTTATTTCGACAGAAAACACTTTTACTATAACGAGTACATCAAAACCGGTATTTACTATGAACCAAATTGCTGCCACAGTTGCTGGTTATAATTATGCGTTCATTGGTTATAAAGATAGCCCTAATTTACTTGATCCTTCTTTGGTTTATTCGTGGGATAACATTGGTAATATATTTTCAGAACAATTCCAATTTTGCTCGAATGAGTGTGATAACGATCAAAAAGCTACTTATCTTAATAACAGTGGAGATATTATTAGTTATAAACAATTTACTCAGTCTTTTACCAATTTAATACAAAATTTCATGTTAGAATTTACACCGGTAGATGCAGAACAACAGCAATTGTGGACTGAATTGCGCAATACCTGGGTGGCGAATGTTATAAAAAATCCACAGGATCAAAATAATTCACAGGATCAAAATAATTTTGACAACTACATTGCTGCTCAAGATTCTGTATTTAATTATATAAGAGAAGGTGCATTAGAAACCACACAATCTTTATATACTATATTAAATCATGTTAATAGTTATATTGAAACATTTAAAACGGATATGCGCAACGCTGTTGTTGCGGGAACTGACCCTCTTGGTAACAACAAATACCAAATTACTCTTGCGGATAACGCAGATTTCTTTAGTCAATCTGAAATTGGAATAGAGCTTGACGGTACGCAGATTGCACAAACAAAAAGGCTGGTAGATGGCACAATTCAAACTACCTTTACAAAAGATTACATGAATCAAACCGTCGAAGCTTATAATGCCGATATCTCAGCTGCTGACAAAGAAATTCAAACAAGCATTCAAACCCAACAACCATTACATGATTTTCTTAATGCTTTGAATGGTCAATCGTCAAAAGGTGCGGAAATGAATATTGGATATAAATTTAGAAATTTTAATAGCTCGTCTTTTATTGCACCACAAATTGATCTCTCATACTTTAATTCAAAGCCGTCAAGAACATTATACACAGATAGTACATCTACAAGTTTTAGTACCACACAAGACGCAACTCACACGAACAAATTAACTAAAGATTTCTTCGATGCTTCTTACGCAGCAGGTTTAACAACAAGAATGGGGTTGGAATTAGAAGCACATCTTGGATCTATTCAAATTCCGTTTAGTGTTTATGGGCTATTTGGTGGAGTTGGTACGCAAAGACAATACGAAAATGCAAAATTTAAGAGTTTTGGTCTAAAATACGGTGCCGGTGGGGAAATTTTTCTTTCAAGGAATCTTGCTTTTTTTGGGGAATTTTATCAAATCGACTTCCTAAACACAAATGTTAGCAATACACAGGAGGTTACTACCTTTAAAATTGCCGTAACGGAACAATTCAAATTAAAGAGTAATTTAAAAGCAATTAAGGTTGGTTTAACGTATTATTTTTGGTAAAAATTTACCACACAAAACCAAAACTTTCAATGTGCTTTAGAAAGTCCTCCTTGTTTGTAAATGAAAGTAGTTCATTTGAAACAGGGTGTTTGAATTCAAGACAATAAGCATGTAAAATTTGTGAAGAAAAACCTTGTACTTTTGGACGCATACAGTATGTTTCGTCGCCAACAATTGGGTGCCCGATATACGAAAGATGCACTCTAATTTGGTGTGTTCTTCCGGTTTCAAGTTTACATTCTATTAATGAAAAACCGTTTTTGGAATCAAGAAGTTTGTAGTGTGTTACGGCTTCTCTTCCGCCAATTTGCAAGGCTTTACGTTTTGTTTTATCTTTTAAATCAACACCAATATTAACAGTAACCTTACCTGCTTTTAAGCGCGGAATTCCATAACACACCGCAAGGTATTTTCTTGTAATTTCACGGTTTGTAATCATTTTTGTAAGAAGATCAAACGATATCTGGTTTTTTGCAATAATCATTAAACCTGTGGTGTTTTTATCAAGACGATGAACTATTCCGGGACGAAAAGAAGAGCCGACATTTTGAAAATCCATACCATATTTTGCAACCAAAGCATTGACAAGAGTATGAAAATTTTCCGACGCACCTTCATGAACCATCAAACCTTTTTGTTTGTTGATTATCAGAATATCGTCATCTTCAAAAATTATATCAAGTGGAATATCGTAATTCGGTTTGATTTCATTTTGAATAATAATTATAGGGTTTAATTCAGTACTTGTGATTTCTTGGTCTTGAATTTCAAATTTTGGAATTATTTGCACAGTACCATTAACCATTATACTGCCGGAAAGTATCATTTTTTTGGCTTTTTCCCGTGAAATATTCAGTGCTTGTGCGGCTGCAATGTCAAGTCTCATAATTCAAGGTACGGGAAGGAAACATCGGAAATTAAAATACCGATGCAGGATAAAATCATGATGCTCATAAAATATTTTAACGGAATTTTACGAAATATTGTAATCATGATTAAAATTAAGGAAAACATTAAAATTGAAATTCCTTTGGTTTGAACCATTGCAATCATTGCAATCATTGGCATATATCCTTCCGGGAGTTGTTTTTTTAACACAAGTTTTTGTAAAATCATTGCAAAAGTAAAACCAATGGCAACATTTGTTATAATTACATAAAGAACGCTAATTTCATATTTAAGACTGAAAATTACATAAGAAATGCTGGCAACGAAGGAAATCCAAAGCGATTTTTCCGGAATTCTTCCGTGATTGGTATTAATTAATAAAGCCAAAATATAAGAAAGTACAACAAAAATCATGAATGAAGATTTTTCACTTACTCCATGAAGTATAAAAATGGAAATACAGGCAATGGCAGTAAAAAGCTCAATAAAAAAATATTCAGGTGGAATTTTTGCACCACATATTTTGCAACATTTGCCACGAAAAAGATAATAATAAAGGGGGCCGTAGTCAGGATATTTTAACTTTACACCGCAAGTACTGCACATTGGTGGATGCGATTTACCATTTAATGGTATTCCTCGTGGAATTCTAAAATAAAAAGAAGTTATAAAATTTCCAAACCAAAGGCTTACAAAAAAAGCAAAAACATAAGATGATATAGCTATAAATTCTTGCATGAAAAAAATAAATTAGTGATAGTTGTATGTTAGTGTGTCACTTTCATTAATAATCCAGTTTGCTTGAACAATATTTCCGGATAAAATCTTCAAAGGATACGAATAAGCGGTAATAGTTGAAACAGAGTATATATTTCTTGTGCTTGAGTTGCTATCCCTTTGCATTGCAACAATAAGATTGTTTCCAATTGGAGCCCACGAAGGTGCTTCAATAATGTACGACTCTTTTAGTAAAATTTCACTAGAGCCGTCTATATTCATAATGCCCAAATAAAACTTGCCGCTAAAAATTTTAACAAAAGCAATTTTTTTAAAATCAGGTGAAATAGCAAAGTAAATATAACTACCAAGACCGCGAGAAACAATACTTTCACTTTTGTCTTTCATAGATTTGGCAAAAATCTTTGGCGTACCGAATTTATTTGAAAGGTAGTAAATTTTTCCTTCTAAACCAAACACAGGCCGAGTGTTTAAACTACTATTTTTTACAACTTCAATTGTTTTATTTTCCTTGAAAGAATGAAGATAAATTGCAGATTGACTACCATCGGAAGCAGCAAAAACAATGTTTTGGCAATTTGCAGAAACTTCAGGAGATGAAAGATTTTGTCCATCAAATTTTGGAAGTTTTAATGGTGTTGTCAACAATGAAAGTGTATTAATTTCTTGTAAATTCATTAGGTATTTTTGTTTTTGCGCAATGAAAATTTCCTTTCCACCTTGACAATAAGTTGGAGATGTTATCATTGTATTTTCATCAGTATATTGTACTTTGTTTCTGTTAAGATCTTGGGAATACAACACTTGATATCCGGTTTTTTTGGAACGCTCGGTATAAAAAGCTTTACCAATAAAAAACGGGAACTCTCCTGTAATTTGACGGTAGATATCGCTTGCAATATTTTTAGTGGCTTTTTCTAGATCTTGAATATTAAAGTTGTAAGTATTCGATAATATACTACTTTGATAAAGTCCATCAAAAAGAATATAGGCAATTGTTATAGAATTGGCGTTTTGCTCTATTGTGTAGTATAACAAGTAACTATACCCTTTTTCTTCCATAATATCAAAATTTGGGTGGTATTCTTCAACGCCGCTGCTGTCTCCAATGTTTATATCGGTATTTTCAATTTTTACATAAGGAACTCTTTCAAAAAGCCATTGTGTTTGATATTCAAAAAATTCGTGGACATTGGTTTTGATGTCTTTAGTTGTAACTGCAAGAACTTCTTTTTTATTGAAATCGGCTTGTGCGTTAATGGTATCTGCGTTAACAGATGAACTGTACCACAACCACAATAACGGAAATAGTGTAATAAAAAAGCTTGCCAAAGAAAACCTTGCCTTTTGAAAAAGCATGCTTAAATAAAGATAAAACTTAAGGGTTATTTTTGATAAATATGCAACTGTCAAATACTTTTTTCATAAAAGTACAAAAAACCAGCATAAAATTTATAACTTTTTTTATTATTGCCATAATTAGTTGGTTTATTTTGGTTCCAAATTTCACAAAATTGTATCTTATAGTATCCGTAATCGTTGCCACAGTGTGTGCATTGTTGTTGACGGTCATTATCAATGCTTCTTCATTTAAACACATTGCAAATGTTTTAAAATGTTTATTTAAGTGGAATTTTTATAAATATTTATTTTTTATGTTTAAGGAAATTATTCTTTCAGCGTATGATGTGCTAAAGCACGGCCTGATGTTTTCCCATAAATATCATAGCCAAATAATAATCATTACACTACCGAAAAACACACCTGTTAATAAAATTCTTCTTGTCATGATTTCAATCATTCTTACACCCGGTACAACCGTAATCGATTCAGACGAAGAAAACCTCACAGTTCATTGTCTTACAAAGAATGCACATAATTCCATGCAGGAAATGACATTTGTCAACAAAGTTCTTTCATTTAATTTTTAAATGTTAAAAGACAACCTTCCACATTTTACCGTCTCAAAAATTTCCGATATCATTAAAAATACATTGGAACAAACTTTTCCAATAGTTAATATTATTGGTGAAGTTTCCAATCTGTCAATTAACTCAAAGAGTGCTTTTTTCTCCTTAAAAGACAGCACCGCCCTACTTCGATGCGTCAGCTGGAATCCTGCAAATCTTAAAATTGAGGAAGGAGATTCTGTTATTGCAACAGGAAGAATCACGGTTTATAAAGGCTCTTCTTCGTATCAACTTACGGTTTATAAAGTTGAAAAACAAGGGATTGGAAACCTTGCAAAAGCTTTTCATGACCTTAAACTAAAACTTGAAACACAAGGACTTTTTGAAACAAAATATAAAAAACCCATACCACCATTTGTACAAAATATAGCATTAATTTCCGCGGAAAACAGTGCGGCACTGGAAGATGTCTTGGTAAATCTTAAAACCACAATTGTACAAAAAACATACTTTCTGCCCGCAATTATGCAGGGAAAATATTGTGTTGCTTCGGTAATTTCAGCATTGAAAAAGGCTCAAACTTTACCTGTTGAAGTAATAATTATTGCAAGGGGCGGAGGTTCATTTGAAGACCTAAACGAATTTAACAACGAAGAGCTTGCTCATGAAATTTTTGCATGCAAGATTCCTATTATTTCGGCAATCGGTCATGAAATTGATTTCACAATTCTTGATTTTGTTTCAGATGTGCGTGCTCCAACACCAACTTCTGCCGCAAAAATGGTTGCTTTACAAAAATCCGAAGTCTTGTTTAAAATTGAGACTCATCAAAAAGTTATTAACGAAAAAGTGAAGTTTGAAATTCATCAGTTAAAAAAGCATGTTGAATTTGGGGAACAAAAAATTTCTTATGCAACCCAAAGAAGGCTTTATGAGCTTAAAAATAAAATGGATGTTATATCATCAAAGTTGTGTCAACAGTCTTTCGTAAAATATTTGCAGAAATATTCTCAAAAAATCTTGTTACTTGAAGCAAAATTTATGCAAATAAACCCACGAAAAGTATTGAATCAAGGTTTTGCATTATTAAAAAGCGGTGAAAAATTTTATGACGATCCCACTTTATTACCTGAAAAATTTAAAATTATTACAAAAAACGGGGAAATAAACGCAAAAAAGCTTGACAATTAAATTTCTCCAAAGCATTTGTAAAAAAATTATTGGTTTATATTTTAACTAAAATGGCTAATCTCTTGCAAAAGTTTAACGAAAAAAAAGTTCAAGAATATAAAAAAGATTCATGCGATTTTAACTCCTTTAATGTTGGTGATACTGTAAATGTGGGAATTACTATTCGTGAAGGCGCAAATACAAGAGTTCAGCAATTTCAAGGCACATGTATTGCAAAAAAAAGCAGAGGAATTTCTTCTTCTTTCATTGTTCGTAAATTAACAACAAGCGGAGACGCAGTTGAAAAAAACTTTAAAATTTACCTTTCTTCAATTGAATTTGTTGAAATAATTAAGCGTGGTGCAGTACGTCGTGCTAAACTTTATTACCTTCGTGATCGCTCATCAAAACAGTCTCGTATTAAAGAAAAATTTGATTCTAAAAAATCATAATTATGATATACCTCATACCTATATTATCGTACTTAATTGGCTCAATTCCATTTGGTTTGTTAATTGGTAAGTGGTTTTACAAAATTGATGTTAGAACCGTGGGTTCTGGTAATATTGGTGCTACGAATGTTTCAAGAACTTGCAGCAAGCTTGCAGGCCTGTTAACATTTCTGTTGGATTTTTACAAAGGAATTGTTGTATTAATTTTTACAAGAATATATCTCTATCCATCTCATGAACTTGAGCTTTTAATATGCCTTGCGGCAATACTCGGTCATTCTTTTTCTATATTCTTGAAATTTAAAGGTGGAAAATCTGTTGCAATATCATTTGCTTGTCTTGTAATTATGTACCCTGCAATAGCAATAAATATTGCGCTTTTTTGGGGAATTATTATGGGAATTTTTGCAACAGTAGGTCTTGCTTCAACGGTTACGGCAACTTTATTGTTTTTTTCATCATTTCAACTACTTTTGTTATCAAAAGATGTAACAACATTCGCTTTTTTAGCACTAGTTTCGGCATTAATAATTTTTAAACATTTGCCAAATATTAAAGATATTCGTGCAAAATTATCCCCAAGCAATGCAAAATGAGCAACTGTATGATTACCATGCAGAAGAAATTATTATTGCATTCATACTAATCAATAATGAAAATTACGATGTTCTGTCACAAATTTTGAATGTGAGTTCATTTTACAATCCGCTTTTTCAAGAAGCTTACAAAGCTTGTGATTTTCTTCTTGCTATCTCTAAAACGGCAGATCCCCACACGGTTGCTAATCAAATTAGAAACTCAAAACCAAATCTTCAAACTGAAAAACCTATTGAGGATATTCTTCTTGAGTCCGTTGGAAAATACTTAAACTCTTTTGCTCTTTATAACATTACACAAAAAGCAGAATTTGTGCAAAACCTTTACCAAAAACGGGAAGCAATTAAAGCAATACAACACTTTGTACCTGAAATTCAAAGCACAAGTGAAAATACTCAAGAAAAAATTCAAGCCCTTGAAGAAAAACTGTATCACATTATGGAAAACAAAAAAAGCGAAAGTTTTTCCACAATTAGCGAAGTTTTTTCCGGAATTCTTAATAAAATTGAACATATTAAATCTCATGGTACAAAACTTTCAATTGATACCGGATACTATGATATCAATAATAAAATTTCCGGGTGGAGTAAGGGCGATCTCATCATTCTTGCTGGAAGACCTTCAATGGGGAAAACTGCTCTTGCAATTGGAATGGCGTTAAATGCAGCACAATATGTAAAAAAAGACCAACAATCCGTTGCCGTTTTTTCACTTGAGATGTCTTCTGAACAGTTGGTTAACAGAATGATAGCCGTGCAAACCGGTGTTGGGAGTCATAAAATTGCCAGTGGCATGGTTAGTGATGGCGAATTTCAAGTAATTATTAATACAATGGAGGAATTTTCTAAAATTCCCATCATCATTGATGACACACCAGCTATCACAATCCCCGATCTTCGTACAAAAATTCGCAGAATGAAACGCAAGTACAATATTTCTTTTGCAATTGTGGATTACCTTCAGTTAATGCGTTCTTCGGCAAAATCAAAAGATAACCGCGTTCAAGAAATTTCGGATATTACCCAAAACCTCAAAGCAATTGCAAGGGAATTTGAAATTCCAATTGTTGCACTTTCGCAGCTTTCAAGAAATGTGGAATCTCGCGAAGATAAACGCCCACAGTTACAGGATTTACGAGATTCCGGTTCCATTGAACAAGATGCAGACATTGTTATGTTCTTATATAGGGAATCATATTATTTAGAGCGAGCAATGCCTTCAAAAGAAAATGTTGAAAGCTATAACGAATGGATGGCTCAAAACGGCGAAAGATATCTACAAATTGAAAACACTGCGGAGGTTATCATTGCAAAACA